>JBCBDH010000001.1:0-39906 GCA_038529855.1 Bacteroidota bacterium
GGGGTAGGGGCGCTATCGGAAACTAATATGCTACTGCAATTATTAGACTCCGTATCGTAGCAGCTATCATAAAAGGCTTGGACTTGATCAACGTGATCAGTCAGGGCACTTACATTTTGTAAAATGGTATTATCGCTGTTTTGTAAGGCAGAATAAGCAACGATAAATTCATTGACAGCGCCAGGGTCCAAGCGGAAAGGGCCCATAGAAGCGAGTACTTTTCGATCGCCAGGTGTATTCCCAGCGCTTACTTCTGAATCGCCATTGGGATCATTGGGATCATCAGGATACAATTGGTTGGGGAGGAGATTGCCATTGAGGTCTTTGCCCTTTAGTAATTCCAGGTATTCTGGGCCAGTGAGATTGGAAGGGTTGTCGACCAGCATAAATTTTACATCAGTCACCAAATCTCCCATCTCATTAAATGGACCTCTGAAGATATCCATCGCCATGACTGGGCTATTGCTGCCATAAGCATTCTCATCATCGTCATCACCATTATAAGCATAGGCCGTCCAGCGGTTGGGGATCGTACCGACAAAGTCATCATTGGGATTGCCAATATCAAAGTCAGTGAAAATCCCCATATAGGTAGAGTCGAGGGATACTGGTCCATTATGGATAATTTTATTGTAGACTATCACGGTATTATTAAGGGGATGATCATTCTCTTCACAGCCATAAATCAAAACCTGAGTCTGTACCTCTACATCCATTGCTAAAAGTTGGGATTGGGTGTGAGTAGCGGCATCTGTATAGATCGTCCAGAGCATTTCTGTGGGCAATTCAATGTCTTGGTCACAACCGCGGGTAAATACATTGGGATGATCGCCATCATCAGGATTATACTGGTTATCTCCATTGGCATCTTTGAAAGGGGCAAGACCAGCAGTGGTATTAGGGAGCGTTTGTCCATCATTGAATTCTTCAAAATAGGGATTGCCTCTTGCTGGCCAAGCATAAATACTGGGGAGTGGATCATCAATGACCCCATTATCAAGAAAGTCATCAATGTGCTTTTCTACATCAATCTTTGGGATACGCCAAACACCATTGAGTTCAAAGGGTTCATTGTTGAATCGATCATAATGTCCAGGGAAAAAATCGGCCTTACCATTTTCATTGTACACCTGAATGGCTCCTTTCCAAAAGCCAGCAGCCGTTCGTCCACCCATCCAAAGTCCTGCGGCACGGATGGTGCTAAGGTCTTCGTTGCCTCCTTGACTGGGAAAAATAAATTGCCCCTTATCAAAATCCCAAAATAGGGCGCCATTAGAATTGATGGTTGCTTTGACCCTATTGGCATTGATGGTCGCACCAATGGGCTCGTCTTGTGCGTAAAGTAAGTAGGGAAAAACAAAGAGTAGAAAGAGGAGTGTGTTGAATTTAGTTATCATGCTATTACTGATTTAGGTGTGTAAGAATAAATTGTTGCCGCCGTGCTTTGAAGTTAAGCATAAAAAAACAGAAAAGTTAACAAGCTTAATAGATTAGTCAGCATGCTAATTAATTGTTATTTTTATCATCCCAAGTACTTTTCCCCAATCCTTTTAAAGTAAATATCATGACAAGTTCGTCTTTACTAGATGTAATCATTATTGGTGGTAGTTATGCAGGTCTTTCAGCGGCGATGGCCCTTGGGAGGTCCATGCGGAAGACCTTGATTATTGATCATGGTCAACCCTGCAATCGACAAACGCCTCATGCTCATAATTTTTTGACCCAAGACGGTCAAACACCAGCAGCTATTTCAACACTTGCCAGAGAACAAGTTGAGCGGTATCCCACCATTCGGTTCTGTAGTGATTTGGCTATTAGTGGAGAAAAGGTGGCGGAGGGCTTTGAAATCCATACCCAACAAGGGCAAACATTTAAAGCGAAGAAACTGATTTTTGCTAGCGGTATAAAAGATATCATGCCAGACATCAAAGGCTTTGCGGCTTGTTGGGGTATTTCTGTGATTCATTGCCCCTACTGTCATGGTTATGAATATCGAGGGAAAAAGACTGGGATTATGGTCGGTGGAGACCGAGCCTTTCATCTAGCTACCTTGGTTGCTAATCTCACACAGGATTTAAGTATTATTTGTGCTGGGCCAGCCGATTTTAGCGAGACACAAATGAATAGACTTCAAAAAAACCAGATTAAGATCATTGAAAGTAGGGTCACTGAAATCGAACATCACAATGGCCATCTCAAGGCATTGGTATTTGATAATGGAGACAAGCAGGTTTTTGATGCAGTTTATGCAGGCGTTCCCTTTGAGCAGCATACGAAGATTCCTTTAGACTTAGGCTGTGAATATACAGATCAAGGCTATATTCAAACGGATGATTTCCAGAAGACCAATGTGCCTGGTATCTTTGCTTGTGGTGATAATGCGAGTCCTCTACGCGCTGTTGCTCAAGCCATTGCCAAAGGGAATATGGCTGGAGCTATTGCCAACAGTGAATTGGCAGAAGAGCAGTTTTAGTAACCATCATTATCCTTTTCAGTATTTGAGTATATTTGTCAAAAGCACCTAAATATTCAAATATGCAATTGTTTGCTCTTCGACTGAGTCTTGGGTTTGTCTGCCTCTCTCTTCTTTTTTCTTGTACAGAGCAAGAAGCTACTTCAAGCCTCCCCAGAATTGCCATTGCGGGATTGGCTATCGAATCCAGTACCTTCTCTCCAGCCACAACAGAAGAGGAGGCTTTTCACGCTCGTTATAAAAATGGTATTTTTTATGAGTACCCCTTCCTTGCGGAAAGTGCGGATTTGCGCAATCGCGCCCATTGGATACCTACAGTCAGAGGACATGCCTTGCCTGGGGGGATGGTTACCAGAGAAGCTTATGAGTCGCTAGTGGGAAAGACTTTAAAATTATTGAAAGACAGCTTGCCCTACGATGGCCTTTTCTTTGATATTCACGGGGCGATGAGTGTAGAGGGGATTGAAGATCCCGAAGGTGATTTTATCCTTCGCGTCAGAGAAATTGTGGGTCTAGAAACCATGGTTTCCACTTCTATGGATTTGCATGGCAATGTTTCTGAACGGCTTGCTTTCCATACTGATCTCATCACCTGTTATCGAATGGCGCCCCATGAAGATGCGATGGAATCCAAAAAACGTGCGGCTGAAAATTTAGTCCTGCGATTGGAAAGTGGAAAAGGTAAACCCAAATACAAAGCCCGTATCAAAGTCCCCATTCTACTGCCTGGAGAAAAAACCAGTACGCGCGTAGAACCTGGAAAAAGTCTTTATGCCAAAGTCCAACCGCTGACCGAGCAGGCGGGTGTCCTGGATGCTGCGATCTGGATGGGCTATCCCTGGGCAGATGAGGCTCGAAATCATGGCGTTGTAATGGCGGTGGGTGATGAGGAGCAGCAGGTTGGGCAAGCAGCTGAAGAATTGGCCCAAGCCTTCTGGGCCGCCCGTGACGAATTCGAATTTGTCGCTCCCACCACGACTTTAGAAGAAAGCATCCAGACTGCGCTCAATAGCCAAGACCGCCCCTTCTTCATCAGCGATATGGGCGATAACCCCACAGCTGGTGGCGCTGGCGATGTCACCTGGACCTTGCAGGAAATCCTCAAGCATCCCCAGCTCAATTCCAAAACAGGCCCCATGCTCGTCTACGCCTCCATCCCAGGTCCTGAGCTAATCGAGCAAGCCTTAACAGCTGGCATTGGTGCTCAAGTATCCGCTCCCGTTGGCGCCGCCATCGACAATCGCTACGCTCCCCCTCTTCAGCTAAGTGGAACCGTGCTCGCGATCAAAGAAGGCGATAAAAATGCAGAAGTCGAAGTCGTCGTCAAAGTGAATAATATTCATGTCATCGTCACTAAAAAAAGAAAACCCTATCATTACGAAAAGGATTTTCTAGAGCTGGATTTGGATATCAGAAAGGCGGACATCGTCGTCGTCAAAATTGGCTACCTGGTTCCAGAATTATACGATATTCAAAAAGCTTGGCTCATGGCCCTGACGCCTGGTGGGGTAGACCAAGATTTGAAGCGCCTGCCATATCAAAACATTCAAAGACCTATGTTTCCAGTGGATGAATTTGAGGAGGAGCCCAAGCTAAAAGCTCAATTTATTCCATTGTCTTGTCAAAAAGTAATAGATTCGTACAATTACTAGGAATACTTTATGCGTTAGTTCTATGATTATTTGATTTTTTCAAAAAGAGCATTTATCTTCGACACTGTGCTTACTTACTTAAATAGCAAGTACAGTATCGTCCTCTAATCCATCTTCTCTTTTTATTTATTTCGGGAAATGTTACGTCTTATTCTGAGCTGAGGCGTATGGAATTTAATAGACCTAGGAGACCAGGCCTTAAAGCGCAGTTCTTTGTAGTGTGCTTTAGGTAGATGATCTGCTTTGTCTTGACCCAAACAGGAATAGCTACTTTATTTCTAAAGATTTTTTACATCGTTCCAGAAGATAAAACAATGGCTATTGGTCTAAGGTAATGGATCAACTGTAGCCGCTGCATGGTGTGTGCTTACAAACTATGCCAGGAATTTTATTTTATGGATAACCCTGAAAATCAAGCCTGTGGCAACCATCAATATTCCTATCTCGGAACTGGATCCGAGAGTTGTTCAGATTGGAAAATTAATTGGTATACTTGAGCAAAACGGTGCAAGTTCCCTGACCTTAAATGCCAATTGGTTTCAACAACCGCTCAGTTATTTACAAGCCATTCCCTACAACCCAGAATTGCTCAATGTTCTGGAAACTTTATTGGGAGAGGCCAGTGGCAATTCTTTGGGAACACCCAAAAAAGCCTTAGATCGACTTTGGTATCCCTTCCTCAATCCATCAACTTCTGGCCAATCGACCAATCCTCAACCATTGGGTATTTACCTGGTCAGCAGCCAACCAGACCCTACCAAAGGAACCGTCATTGGCTTGGGTTTGCTCTACGATTTTGAGCCACAGACTAGCGTCACGGTTACGCCCTATGCTTACTTCCCTCTGCTCCAACTTCCGCTGGATGGTAATACTAATTTTGCATTCATACTAGGTGCAGCCAATTATCCAGTTGAACTGGGTTGTAATATTTTAGGGCCTGGAGTTTTTCAAACTGGTACGAGTATTAATGATTTGTCTTTTGATGGCTTTATCGCAGGGGCGGATATTTATTTTCAGCAAGCCGCTTCGCTTGATCTGTCTTTTGTCAACCTCAAACTTCCAGGAGAATCCAAAGGCCAGAATACTTCGCTTCAAGAGTTGATCAATAACACGACTGTTGAAGATTGGATAAGTATTACTTTCTCTGTCCTTGGCGCACAATTGGCCAAAGCCAATACCAGTACTGCCAATGCCAATGCCGATACCGCAGCCAATATCATCAATAGCATCTTGCAAATGCTTGGTCTTTTGGACATCGTTCCAGCTATTGATTGGGCGAGCCTCATTTCCAATCCCAGCCAGGCGGGTACTATTTTCAAGGACTGGTTTCGCTCTATCGTCAGTACACCAGAAAGCTTAAAAGCATGGCTCAATGATTGGTATTGCATTTTCAATAATCAAAACCCATTAGCCGCTACAGCTAATGATCATATCAGTGGCGATGGCAGCAAGGAAAATCCTTATGCCATTAATATCCTGGAATTTATCCTAAATGATCAAACCGCTATTCTTGTTGATTTTACCTTTGCTTTCCAAATCGACAATGATGGAGTGGTGACGATTTTCCCTGGCTTTGAAGTAGCCACTAGTGCCAAACAGGTCGTCTCTTCCATCAGCCAGTTGGGTCTATTGGTTCGAGCAAAGACGGAGGTTTTACAGGGTCAACTTTTTGTGGATAATGGCCTCTCTAATTTTACGATTTTCCCTTCCTTCGAGATCATGGCGGTGGCCGCCAATCCCGATGGTCAAAGTCCGCTTTTTTCTGTAGCTGACCCAAGTTCTACCCAAGTAAGATTGAGCAATGGACAGCCACCAACTTTTAGCGTTGGTTCTATGCAAGTGGGCTTTGCGGTAGCGAATTATTACGATACGGCAAGTGCTAGCATCCCCGCACCTACCTTCCGCCTGACTGAAGTAATCGCAGGCGAAGGCACCTGGCCCTCTATTGACATGACCAATCTGAGTACGGACACCGTCTTGGAGATCATTGAGGCTATCGTCAAACAAAGTATTGATAATTTTTTCCAGCAGACTGGTTCTGTAGACTTATCGGATAACCTACAAGCCATTTTGGGATTGAAAGCTCCGCCTAGCTTTAGTGGCACCTGGCCCTTGGCTGATCAATTACTACTTGCGCCCAATACCATCCAATTGCTGATCAATGATCCAATGGGTGCTCTGGGGGCTTATTATGAGCGCTGTTTGACGATGGCGGATGATAATGGACCGCTTTGGAATTATATGATGCCTTCCTTTGTCAAGGCGCTGGGAGGTACGGGGGTTCAGCTAGCGGGAAAGGGGAGCGAGACGGAGCCTTGGCGAGTAGAGCTGATCAATATTGGCAATGCGGTAGCTTATGCGCAAAGTTGGTTGGATAGCCAAAACCCCAAACAGCTACAGTTGGGTTTTTACTTCAAAGTGCCCGTTACGATTAGTGCGGTCGAGGCGGATATTGGAGTCAATGTCGATTTGATGCAGGCTACCTTACCCAATATTGATGGTACGGGTGCCTTTGCCGCTTCTTGGTTCCAAGGCTTTAATACCCAATTAGATCTTACTGGACCCAATAATACCCCCATTAAATCACCAACATTGGGTGGTTTGACTTTTGAAGCCAATAGCCTTTTGTTCCAATTGGGTTGGAATCAGCTCCAACAGTTCAACAGCACCGCTACGCTTCAACAAGTGAGTATACAGCCTAAGGGCTTGACTGCTATTTCGCTGGGGGATTTGGTTTTCACCTCTATTGCCTGGTCAAGTACCCAATTGGAGCAATTTGCTCAACCCGCAGTCAATGTACTGGGATTGCTGTTGATAGAGCATGGCGGAACGCTGGGGGTAGGAATAAGTACCATCCTGGGTTTTCTTCCTGGTCTTCCCGATCTTTTTGATGGATCGCAAAAGCAAGCGGATTATCCTTTCCCCATTCCCGAAAATTTCAGCCTGCCATCGACCTGGCCTGAGTTTAATTTGCTGACGCCCAATAATCCCTGGAAAGATGTAGAGACCCAACTCAGCAATCTATTGGCGGGTGGTGGAACCAATATGATTCCCGCCATGCAAATGCTTGGCTGGTCACTCACTCAAATCCTACCCAATCCACCTAGCAAAACGCCAGCTGGTAGCTTGACTGATCCCTGGTTTGTTTCGCTTCCCAATTTTTGGAATGTAGAGGTCTTGACTTGGTTGGGGGCTAATAATCAAATGGGCTTTGGTTTGCGGCGGCCAGTGAGCACCAATGTTGGGGCGGGTGTTAAATTACAAGTTAGTGTTCGGGCAGATGTGCCTGGTTTTATCATCACGCCTACCAGCAATCCTTCAATAAGCAATAGCGAAGCGATTTATCCGAGAATTTGGCTATCAGCCAGTATGACCAATGCCACAGAAGGTAGTCCTCTTTTCCGTGGGCCCAATGGCATTCTGGATATCGACCTCGTTTATTTTGGGGCATCTGCCATGCTGATCAATGGGGAATTAGACTATGGTTTGGATTTATCTTTTACAGATAATCAGCAAGCGACGCCTGAGGTTATAGAACTGACCAAGGTGCCTGATCTTCCCCAATACACCTGTTTGCAGGGGATGAATCTGATGGAGGGTTTGGTGAATTCCTGGATGGTGAAAGTATCAGCGACCATCAATTCGGCTGGCGCCTCCTTCCCACAATTACAATCCTTACTAGACCTACTGTCCAATCTCGATTTGCTGAACAGCTCTGGATCAAGTGGCCAAAGAAGTTATGGCTTTAATTTTGGTGCATGGGATACGCTTTTGGCCAATCCAGGTCCTTTTTATTTGGCCAAGTTTAAGGTGGCGATGAATTCCGAAAGTGGGAATCAAAGCTTTTTACAAAATCTGGCTACCCTGTTGGGCTATCCCAATTTCAATTTGTCTACCTCAGAAGATGGGATGCAGTACTTACTCTCTGCCCTGGGCTTACTCACCCCTTATCCCAATAAACTATACAACCTCAATATCAATGGATGGCTGCGATTGATTCGCAATCCAGTTACTTTTTTCCAAGTCAATATACCTGCATTATTTAGTGATATTGATTTGCTTCAATTGCTGATTTCTCAGCTTCAGTCCATCAACAGCCCAAACACTGATGTATTTAATGTAGATTCAACGGGCTACCTGGCTACACTACAAACCCCCACCACTAAGCCCATCCAAATAGGCAATCAGCTGATCTTATTTGGCTCTGTGCTTACAAATTTAAAGACCCTAAGTTTAACACTCAATATTGGATTAGGGGCCAATGTGATCAATTCCGCTATTGTGTTTGAGTATGTACCAGTATATAGTAATGGGACACTGACGGATAGCTATGCCTTTTTCTTGCAAGGATTACCAGACGAGGAAGTTCCCCCATTCCCTCCCTTACAACTCTATCCCTTCCCAACGGATACTTCCAACTATCTGGCACAGCTAGGTTTGCAAATTCCTGTGTCTATACTTTCTACGCTTTTGGTCAATACCCTAAATAATTATGTGGTGCCAGCCAATCCTGTGGTCCTCAAGATTTTTGCGGTACTTGGATTGACCCGTACGTCGAGTATAACGAACAAAGAAGTGATTAAACCCCTGACTGGGATATTTATGCAGCCAGTTGAATGGGTATTGAGTACGGATGTCTTGGGCGATGGAACGCAGCATCTTGATCTCAATAAGCTAGGTGGATTATTATACAACCTGACAGATGCAGCAGGTATTGTCAGTCCTGATGGGGTGAGCCTAAAACCCTATGAAAGCGAAGGCAATAAAGATGGGGTTCAGTTGGCGGGTTTGCCTTATGGGGTAACGGTCACCTTTACGGCTAATCAGACGGTAGGAGCTAGTTTTGGGCTGAGTTTCCGCCCCACCATCACTGCCGTTCCGCTTAGGGTTGATCTGGCAGCTAGTTTGGCTTTTGGGTTGAGTAAAGGCGTCAATATCAATGGGCAGTCTACTTTGATTTATGATATTGATACGAGCACGGAGACCTATGCAAGAATCGTCAATACTTATTCACAAGACGCCTTTTCCTTGATGGTCGATGGCAAGTACCAAGGGCAGTCTTTCTACAAACCCATTCAACTCGTTCCCTTCATTGGACTCAATCAATTTATTCCTGGTGCTGGTGATATTCAGCGGCTATTGGTATTGATTGGGGATAAACTATTTGCTGCTCTTGATACTTATGGTAGTGCTGATTTGAAGGCTTATGTCACGCCACTACAGAATTTGGCCAACATTCAAACTGGGCAGGAACTGTATGACTTCTTTGATCAATTCATACAAAATCCGCTGGCTGCTTTTACTATCGCCAATATACAAATTACCCTCCCCAAAATTAATCAGTTTTTGACGGATTTGGGGATCAGTGGTTTTAGCCTTTCTTCTGATAATAAGCTGCTTTATTACCAGCAGGATTTTTCTAGTCGCAATAGTCAAGTCACTATTTACCTAGGGGAACAAAGCCTAAATGATACAGCGGTATTTGGGATGTGGATCGTACCCAAGGTACAGTTTGAATGGTTTACCTTACAACTCAATAATACGGGCATTGGCATCCAAACGCCAATCAATACGGGGGCTTATCAGCTTGAGTATAATGTAGAAATAGATTTGGGTTTTGATTTGAGTAGCCTGCCGATCCAAGGATTACCCACGCCATTGGTCTCCTTGAATTTTAATGGTAATCTCGACCAGATAAATGGTCCCCAATGGCGGGTTTATCCCATCCAAAAATCGACGGATACAGGGACCTTGCTCATCAATTTATTGCCTACGGCTCAATTGGAAATTACGGGTACGGGAGTGGTCCCCGCTGCACAATGGCTAGAGGCTTTTGCTACCCAATTTCTAGTCCCCTTTGTGGTCGATACCGCACTGACCGTTCCGCAGATTGTTTACTTCCTGGATCAAATGACGATTGGAACGACACTGATTCATCCAGGACAGATATTGACTAAATGGGGTTTGATCAGCAAAGATGCAACCAGTGGAAATTACTACCTCAATCAACTCAACCAAGTTTTTGATCTCAATAATCCCGTTAGCATTATTACCCAATTGATTTATGCAGCGGCTGATCTTTTGAAAGGGGTAAATATCCTGCAGGTCTTTAATTCCAATAGTCAGTTATTGGGTTCCATCAGTATTGCTTCAGCCCCTCCTTCAGCGGGCAGTTCAGACACCTTGTATGGGCTCAATGTGCAGATGCAAGACATCATTGTCGCCACTGGCTCTAATGGCAAGGCCCCACAGTTGATCTTCCAATTGGGCAAATGGTTTGCTAATCAAAGCGATCAAAACAATTGGCTCAATCAAGATATCAAACCTGGCTTACAGGTCTTTTTGATCAAGCAAGCCGCTTCGGATAATAGCCTGAGTTTTTATCCCAAAATAGAGTTGGTCAGCATCGGCCTGGATTTCGGCGGAGCCAATATGGATAAGCCGCTGGTTGATGTACAAGGGACTACGATCCAAGGTATCGAACCCCGTATTTACCTCTCCTTGGATTTTGGTAATGGAACAACAAGTGTTGACTTTGGCTCTTCGATTTTGATCGATCAATTGGGCTTTCCGCTTGGCCCTGGCTTTGATTCTAGTACGGCCAATGGAAGTACCAATCCAGTCGCAGCAAATCTGCTCTCTTCTGGAGAAGCCAATAATAACAGCGGCGATACCAATGCGGTCAATCCTTCCTTTAGTCTTTCCGCTTCCTATGTGACGAGTGCTAATAATTTTCAGTTTCTCTTATACGACAGCAATAATGAGCCAACGGAAAAGATTTGGATTGCTGTGCAGCGAAGCTTTGGACCACTATCCTGTAGGAAGGTGGGCTTTGGTTGGGTGAGTAGTCTGGAATTGCTACAGCTCTTGTTTGATGGTTCTGTATCGCTGGTAGGCTTGACGATGGATTTACAGGAATTGGAAATTGGTATTCCGATTAGTACGCCAACGACCTTTTCTGCTTATCAATTAGACCTTGCGGGTATTAATGTCTCATTTGATGGAGGCCCTGTGAGTATTAATGGCGGTTTTCTAAAAGACGATACAGGAGGTATCATCCAATACACTGGTCAGGCCCTGCTTCAGGCGGCTAGCTTTAGTTTAGGTGCCTTTGGGTCTTATGGAACGGTCAATAATCAACCGTCTTTATTTGTCTTTGCCTTTCTCAATACGCCTTTAGGTGGTCCGCCCTTCTTTTTTATCAAAGGGCTCAGTGGTGGCTTTGGTTTTAACCGCGCGATCAATCTGCCTGCTGCCAATGAGGTTCCCTCTTTCCCATTCGTTGCAGGCATCAACAATCCAGCCATCCTTGGTGGGACCAATGGCGACCCTGCCGTAGCACCAAGTGGCACACAAGTCTTACAACAGCTAGGCAATACCTATGTACCCCCAAGCTTGGGCAATTATTGGATCGCTGCGGGGGTTAATTTTACTTCTTTTGAGATCATTCAATCTCAAGCCATTGCAATTATCGCTTTTGGTCGGGAATTCGAAGTAAACATTATT
The DNA here is from genome assembly GCA_038529855.1 of Bacteroidota bacterium. Lineage (GTDB taxonomy): Bacteria > Bacteroidota > Bacteroidia > Chitinophagales > Saprospiraceae > JBCBDH01. The sequence goes on from JBCBDH010000001.1 coordinate 11,632, forward strand.
GGTATGTCCGCCCTCAAATTGCCCAAAGTTGGGCGGACCTATGCCAATGCAGAAATGGCTTTTAAGATCGTCTTTAATCCTGGAGAAGGATTCTTCCAGGCAGAAGCTGTCCTTACTTCCAACTCCTGGGTGATTACGGAAGCCTGTAAATTGACTGGTGGCTTTGCTTTTTACGCCTGGTTTAAAGACCAAAGCGATAGCGGGGCAAAGGCTGGTGAGTTTGCCTTGACCCTGGGGGGCTATAATCCCAAGTTTACCATTCCAGCCTACTACCCACGTGTTCCATTATTAGGGATTAACTGGCCAGTATCCAGTAAGGTGTCCATTAATGGAGGGGCCTATTTTGCGATGACGCCTTCTTGTGTGATGGCGGGTGGTAGCCTCAATGCCGTTTATCAATCTGGTGGGTTGAAGGCTTGGTTTTCGGCCAAGGCTGATTTCCTGATTTCTTGGAAGCCTTTTTACTATGACATCAGTATTGGGGTGAGTGTGGGTGTTTCCTATACCTTTAAGATCATTTGGAGAGTGACAATGAAGGCAGAGCTTGGGGCTGATGTAGCCATCTGGGGGCCGCAGATGAGGGGCCAAGTTCGCGTGAATTGGTACATCATTTCCTTTACCATTTATTTTGGTGATGAAAATACCTCTCGAGGAAGTTCGAGTGTGATCAATTGGGACGAATTTAAGACCGCCTTTTTGCCATTGCCTCAAACGCCAGCACTTCCTCCTGCTTCCGAAACAGCTTTATCCAATGTCGCTCCTGCTGCTGCCATACCCATTCAGCAGGTCACACAAATTACGACGAGTCAAGGTTTGATCAAAAAGATCGACAATGCCAATAATGGAGAAGAAACTTGGGTGATTCGGGCTTCAGAATTTGAATTTGCCTTGTCCACAGCCGTCCCATTAAACAAGGTGACCCATACGGATACATCAGGAACAGAAGAAGTGATTATTAGCAGTGCTACGCCATTTGGTATTAAGCCATTGGGTAGTGTGACCTTCAGTCCAGACGGTACAGACAAAGTATCTAGTTTGCATCTTCGACTGACTTATGATAATACACCAGTCAATATCCTGGATTATTTCCAGATAACAGGTACGCAAAATACGACCAGCCTACCTACTTCGCTATGGGGAACAGTCAATAATGGACAGGAGACGCCCAGCAATACCTCTATTGATAATGTCTTGGTTGGCCTTGAATCGGTCAAGACCTATCCCGATCTTTTACCCGTCCCTGTTCCTCCTGTTGACATAGCCAATCTGGGTTATTTTACCCTGGACAATCGCAATTTGCCATTGGTCAGCCAGCCCCAATTAAAACCCACGGACCCCTTAAGGCAAGATGACGAATCGCTGGCTTTGATTGCCACAACGGTGATGAGTACAGAGGTACTTGATTATCGAAATGAAATCATTGATGCGATTCTCGGGGTAGGCATTGATGTGGCATTTGATGGCCGACTGGATCAATTGGCTGCTTATGCACCAACGACTTTTCAGGCGCCGCCATTGGTAGGTAGTTTGGGAAGTGTTGGGGAAGTGACTAGTAGTGGAAGCAGTCTTGGGGTGCCTCAGTTCGAGTCGCCAGCGCCTAGCCTTGAGTCTATTCGATTACCAGAGGAGGAAAGCATTGAGGTGCAGGGGCAGATGCGTCTGCGTTCATCGGGGCAATTAGCGTTGGGGGATGGTAGTTTATTAGCCAATAGTGCTCATATCCTTGGAAGCACTTATTGGGCAGCAGACGATCGCAAATTACAGCAGTCCGTGTTGCAGAATTTGTATTCCATCAATCAAAAAATTCAAAATCCTTCTTTTGATCTAGTGCTGGGGGCTGGGACGACGAATGTCTTGCAACTCCCTATTAAAACAACTCAGTACTCCATACAATGTAAAAAAGCGGACTTCCCAGTTGCTGCTTGTTACTTTGATCAGCATCGACAATTTGTGGGGCGGGTGAACTTGAGCCATCGCGAAAAAGTGATGATTCCTGCAGGCGTTCGGCAATTGGTGCTTTGTGGAGCGCAGGCGATGGGTCGCGATCAAATGGAGGGCTGGCATCTTCACTCAGCCCTGCGCGTGATCAATCCCAATGTGATATTAGGGGAGGGAAATGCCATTATTCGTCCTGATAATCCCATCCGTTTGAAAACCCGAACCTACAATCGGGACCTAGGCATTATCAGAGGCGCCAAAATGGTGCAGCAAAATAAGGTACAATTGGGAGGTGATCAATTGGTCAGCGGTCGGGTAGAGACGATTTTTTCAACAAAGATCAATGCCATTGGCGTCCTGCTCCGAAGACAAGGGGCCGAGGAGAAGCAACCCAAGAATAAAGAACTCTTAAAGACGGCTACTTTCCGACCTGCAAGCAATACGCACAGCGAATTGACCAAGGCTAAACTACTGCCCACTTCTATCAAAGGAGAAAAAGAAATCCTACTCTTTTTCAGCGTGCCAAAAGTTGATCAAAATGTCTTGATCAGCACTTTTGCCAAAGCACCAGAGGGCTGGCAATTGGCTGGCGTACTTGGCTTCCTTCAATCTGCTGCTAAAGTAAAAGCCAAATGGGATAGTCTTCGCTATGGAGTAGCATCTGAATCCGAAAGCTTGTCCGATGAAGTAAGGGCAAGGGTATCCATCATTAATGAAAAGACAAAATAGAAATATGACCAAGCCTAGAGCACAAACGAGCGCAGTCAATCTGCTAGAAGGTACACTAACTTTGTACGACTATTGTCGCCCTTCTTTGCCTTCTGGAAATTGGCGATTGGAATCGACCCAGCAGGTTACCTGGAATGCGCAAGAACTGGATCAGTCTTATTCGAAACAACAGGCTATGGTAGTGGAAGGGCCTCGCTTTAGCATCGCACCTTCGGATGTGTACAGTGTGCATCCTCCAGCAAATTCGAGTGGTTTATATAGCAATATCCTACCCCATATAGTGATGACCAAGCGGACCCTACCCTGGGAGCGCTATTCACAGGCCAACAATCAATTGCCCTGGATGACTTTATTGCTCGTTGAAGATTTAGAATTTGTTGGTGCAAGTGCCAATTCGGAAACCAATCGGGTATTAAACCTGACGGTTGGGGAAGTGCTTGATCCAGGGGCTGGCATCCTTGGACCACAAGGGCTGACCAATGTTTCTACTGAAGATCAAGCACAGCCTTGTTATGCTATTGATCTTCCTCCTTCTTTATTTTTGGATATCGCACCTACTGCAGCGGAGCTGCCTTATCTGCTCCATAGCCGAGAAGTGGATGTGACTAACAAAGAGATTCAAGAGGGAAATCGCGACGGCTGGTTTTCGGTAGCTGTCAGCAATCGATTTCCGACGGCTGGGAGTAAGATGTATGCCTGTTTGGTATCGCTGGAAGGCTGGGCTGATTATTTGCCGCAAGGTTCTAAAGCAGGGGAGCTATCCAACTATTCTGCCGTTCGGCTTTTTACCCTGGCCTATTGGACCTTTACCGCAGAAACGCAGGCTACGGCTAGCTTTACAGAGCTCATGCAAAATATGGACTCTTGTAAATTGAAAATGCCCGTAACTCCAAAAGCCATCGGCCAAAATACGAGCCCCGCTGCTCAATTAGTTACTGAAGCCTTGAGCGATGGTTATACACCGATGACCTATGAGATGCGTGTTGGGGAAAAGACGGTGGCTTGGTACCGAGGGCCCTTTAGTTCGGTGATGATCCAGCCCAATGCCCTTTTGCGTTCTTTCTTTAGTGCTGAGGCAGCTTTGATCTACGATAAATCCAATGGGATGTTTGATGCCTCCTATGCGGTGGCTTGGCAGATTGGTCGCCTGTTGGCTTTATCAGATCGGAATTTTGCTTTGGGTATGTTGCAGTGGCGAAAAAATAATCGACAGCAACAAAACGATCGGCTGGCTAAGCAAAGCAATATTGCTGCTTTTCAAGGATTACTATCCGCTTCGAATGAAGAAGCCATGGAGCTGTCTGCTGTTGAGTTATCCAATCAGTTGGATGAATTTTTATCGCTTCGGATGGCCAATTTGGTACAAGGAGACGAAGAGGGGGCGCCTTTGATTTTGACGCGTGATCCCTCTGGTTTGGCCTATCGCAAAGCGCAATTGCCCGGTCTTGTCGATCAGGAGGAACTATTGAAATTGCTAGATCAAAAGATCCCACTAGCCACCTGTCTGAGAACCCTTATTTTCAATCAATCCCCAAAATAATAGCCATGTCTGCTCTTCCAAGTAATGAACAGTATTTAGCACAGCTCAAAGCATTGGTGCAAGAAAATACGAAGGAAACATCAGCACTCCATGCTCCAACTGCTTTGAATAATCCGATCATTCCGCCTACGCTTCCCGAAAGTGAAAAACAATGGTTGCAAAACCTGGCTCTGTTGTACGGCGTCCCTTTTGATAATCTAGTGGCCAATTCCAGTTTATTGCCGCCAGAGTCCATCCGCTTTTTCTATTTAGACGACAATTGGATCAATAGTCTGCTGGATGGTGCCTTAAGTATTGGGGTGCAGGATTCGCGAGATGTCAGTAATCAACTGGCCGAACAGCCTGTGATTAAACTACAAGCTCGAAGGGACAGACAAAAGGTGCGCTACCAAATCCTGGGATCATTGCCTCCCGCCAATTTAGCGGCGGAGCAGGTGGCCGCTGGTTTTTTGATGCGCTCGGAAGTAGTTTGGGGCTGGCCAGGACTGGAGGTGGTCGGCTATGACAATACCGCTGGTACGGGTACGCCAATTCCTTTATTGCGGATGGATCGTTTGGCGCCCGATGTCTTGCTGGTGCTTTTCCAATCTCCCCCGCAGCGAATCAACCTCAGTGAACCCAAGGAGGGTTTGCGTTTTGGGGTAGGAGGGAATGAGCAAATTCAAATTCGCTACCTCGGGGCGGATGCTACACAGCCAGCGGGTGTGCCTGCTGAAAATCCTGATCAAACGGGGAATAGTGTTTTTGCTACGGCTCAGATGAGATCGGGAGGAAAGAATGTGCTGGATGTATCGGCCACGATTAATAATCCGGGCGATGGGATATTAGCCAGGATGACTTATGCGGGGGTGAATTTTCCAACAGGGGTAGAATTCAAGGCAGCGGCTTTTGGTGTTCAGATGATCTCTACCGCCGAACAGCAAGCTTTTATTTTGAATAATAATGGGTTGACGCCAGTGGCGGATGAGGGTTGTCCGCCTGCTTAGCGCCTCACGGACTGAATTGGCACAGTCTGTGAGTAGCGGGCAAGCCTTGTATTAAATATTTTTTATTGTAGTGTATTAAAGAACAAAAAAGCAATGGCAACTTCCAATAATGTATTGTGGAGCGGCCCTCGTCTAATGGTCCCGATGACCGTCGAGGCTGTCGTTGTGACCAAGCCATACCTAAATAGTGAATGGGCTTATCTTCCCATGAAGTATTATAATATTGATCGGACCTCGGATATTACACCCGATTTTTCTGGTAATCTGACCAGTTCGAGTAGCAAACCACCAGTGGGAATTATCCTGCAATGGTCTTTGCCGGATGGCTTTACGCAGGGGATAGAAGATGTACAGGGTGATGTGGAATACCCCTATGCGCCAAATCGATGGTTGGTAGTGCGGAATGCTTCGGTGATGGCAGCTTGGGTGGTGGAGAGTGATTTTAAGGGAACGTCGGAAGTGCCGGGCACTAGTGCTTATCCTAACTTGAATGGTGGCCTTGTCAAATTCATTCAAATTGGTCGACAAATTCCGCTAACGGAATGGCAAGGAGAGCAAAACCCTACGGAGCCTTTTTTACAAGCCATCGGACCGGGCTATCCAGGTTTTTCTACCTTTTCTGCAGATATCCAAAATGTCTTTTCTTTTCACGATGATATGAGTGGGATAGAAAATACCAAGGAGCTCATTTCTTATACGATCGTTGGTTGGTATGCCGATCCGACAAATGATCCCCTCTATGGGAAAAGAGAATTTGGGGCTTCGGGATGGACGACGGAAACGGAGTGGGCAGATTTGATGAATATGCGTTATTGGTCGGTCGGGGACTCAACAGATTTGCAAATTTCAGTAGCGGCAGCTCAGGCTTGGCTGGCGAAAAATGGAATTGTTGTTGACCCCAGCAATAAACAAGATTATTATGCTGCCCAAACTTTATGTGAAGGCTTGGTCTTTAACATCAATTGGGAAGGGGTAGATGGTCCTACTCAAAGTGGTGTCCCCACCTTAGACAATATTCCTCCCTCCAACCTCACAGAACTGCCACAAATTGCCGTGGGTAATACCAGTATTGATGCACTTTCAGCATTGGTCAATCAAGAACTCATTTGGCAGGGCAATCCAATTGAAGGCGTTGAGCTATTTCTACAAGAACTCCAATACGATTTGCTGATGGCATCTACCATGACCAATCAAAGGTATCTGGTAGAAACAACGATTATGAAAGCCTGGTATACAGCTCAATATGGTGGAAGAGAATGGCTGGTCATTGATCCTGATGCTTCCACTCAGCCTGACCTACCTGACCCCATTTTGGCCCAGCTCATTGCCCTTAATCAATTGCAGGGCCAATCAGATCAGGAGACTGCCCTACTGGAAAGACAGCAGAGGGAGTTGTATGCCCTGTGGTGGAAGAAATTGTACTATGATTTAAATATTATTTTTGGCTTTCCTCCAGCAGGGGTGACCATAGAGCAGTTTAGAGCCATCAATGAATATTTAGTTGAGCAGCTCGATCCAGAGAATGCTAATTCCTTTATCAGTCAAGTCGCCAATTTGCAGCAAAGTGCATCCAATGACCAAGCTTCGCTTTTGACGGCCATAAGCAATTTACGAGAAGCCCTAAGTGCATTGAGCCCTCCGCTGAGTTTACAAGAGAAAAATCGTCCAAGTCGCTGGGAGGCCAATGAGCCAGTGATGTTGGTTTATGGAGCCAAGCGATCTTATATGCATGGAAGTGATGGACGGTTTACGGATAACCAAGACCTATTTACGCGTTTTACTGGGCAGCATTTGTATGGGATCAAAGTAGCCGTAACGGATACGATTGATGTCATCGTTGATGAGCGTAATATCACCATTCCTACGCCTACCTCATTGGCTGGTAATCCCTTATTACCCAAAGAAGTGGAATCGGTCTGGATTGAGCATTTCTTTCTCAATACCTCCAATGCTGAGGCGATCGCAATGGCCGCTTGTGCTGCCGCAGAGCTCCCCTACGATCCTGCATTAGTAGAGACCATCCAAAAACAGCAAACCCTGATCTGGAATACAGATGTCGACAGTCCTTTGGATCAACAAACCTTGGCAGAATTATCTGGTCTACAACTGCCGCCCAATCCTTCCAAGATTCCTTCCCTAGTTGGCATCAATGCCTGGATACCCCCTTGGAATCCACTGTATTTGTCCTGGGATATTCGTTGGCTACCCTCTAGCCAAACGCCATCAGATATCATGAGCAAATGGAAATACGATCCTGCGGCAATGGAATATGTTTGGGACAGTTTGGAGCAACCTGATCCTTGGGAGAATGGGCAGCGTTTGAGTGGCTATACTTTGATTACGCCTGCCTCTACTTTTGTCCTTCAGCAAAAGCTAGCGACTTATCTAGCCGAAAACCCCAACTCTCCCTATGAGGGCATCAAGGGCTTTGTGGATACGGTAGCTAACTGGGATTTTTTATCGCAGAGCATTCGCAATTTTAACGATATGCTAATCCAGTGGAATGGCAATCAGCTCAATGCCATCTCCGAAAGTGATTCCGCTTATGCTGTTGTTGGGGAGGAGACCAATTGGGCGCCTAGGCCAGATATGACCATTCCTTTTGTACCCATTCGAGCTGGGCATTTTGTGATTGAAAATGTATTGATCGTAGATGTTTTTGGACAGGTGTTTAATCCAATTGCCGCTCAAGGCTTATCGCCAAGACAATACAAGCCCATCATCGGTCAGGGATTGCGAACGACCTTTTCGGATCAAATTATCCAATTGCCTCCTCGGCTGATGCAGCCTATGCGCTTGAATTTTGAACTGGTTTCGGCGGATGATAAGATGGAAGATATTTGGGTTAATCCCGAGGCCAATCCAGTGTGTGGTTGGATATTGCCTAATCATATTGATCGGGGCATTACAGTTTATGATGCTTCGGGTAAATTATTGGGCGAGATTCTTTTAGTTGGCGGTCAGCTCAATAAGCGTTTGCGTTGGGACCCCGTTCCAGGAGGGACTGTACCTGTCGGTCAGCCTTTGCGGGAACAAATTACTAATCTTCATCTGCTGGGATTTGTTGAGGGTTTGATCAATCAAAGTAATAGTGCTGGGGCTTATCAAGATTTGATTACAGTGATTGACGAAACGATGTGGACGGTTGATCCTTTGGGGGGAAGGACAGATAGCAATTTATCGGTATTGGTGGGACGACCTTTGGCTTTGGTAAGGGCCAGTTTGGAATATGATATGGCCAAAGTAGAATTGCAGAATCAACAGTGGTTGTCTACGACGGAATCCGATAGGACAGATGGCTATTTAGACCTGGATTTTCCCGTTTGGTTGGGCAGTCTTTTGGATCAGAATGATGGCTTAATGGGCTATTTCAAAGGAACGGATTACAGCCAAATGAACTCTGTTCATCGTTCCGAACTCATTGATCCCAAAAGCCAATACATCGTCAATGAGTCTTTTAGTTTAAAACTTAATCAAGCCACTTCCTACGTTACGCTACTGCTTGACCCCAGGGGAACAGTCAATGCGGCGACGGGGATATTGCCTGTCCAAACGCAGGAGCTTCCCGCGCGGTATGTCGATAGTGCTTTGGAGGCTATGGAAGTCACTTTCCGTACGGGCCCGCTTATTACCAATCCCAATAGCATCCGCATGCCGCTACCTGCAGAAATTAATGGCAAGTGGTCTTGGATACAGCACGCTGGGGTGACGGTTTGGGAGGAAGTTGATGAAATCGAAAAAACAACGCCCAATGCCTTGTTAAAAGACAGTCCAGCAAATACCTTAAAAGAGGGTTGGTTAAAGCTTGCTGATGCGCTAGGGAATAATACTGCTGCGAAGGATAAAACAAATTAATAGAACCAAAAAATAGATTAATATCATGTCATCTTTGCTCAAATATACAGTCACGACCAATCCCAGTCCACTATACTTTACTCGGGATACCCTGAACCCTTCTATTACCAGTATTTTGATTGCCGTCACGCCAGATGGGACGGAGGATGTTCCTTGCAATGGCATACAATTCGCCATCCAGCTTGGAGCGGAGGATAAGGATTTGACGACGGCGAATAATGAGTTGAGCATTGTTCCAGAAAGCTTACAAACGACTTGGTCGATGGTGCGTTTTTCACCAGGTATTTATCGAGCTTATCCCATTGCACCAACAACGACCATAAAGGCAGGAGAGGTACTTACCTTTCAATTGCAGGGCATTTTGGTCAATGAGAAAGCTGGATCGACGCTTTTGGGAATTGTAGCTAATTTACCTGGCGGGCCAGATTCTGATAATATTACTTTGACGAAGGTGCGCTCTAATTTAGAAATCAATAGTTTTGATGCTTCGCCTCAAGCCATTTACCCTGGAAACTTTAGCCAGTTGAGCTGGACAACGACCGCCGCTTCTTCCGTGACGATTCTACCTGAGGGCCCTCCCAGTCTGCCAACCAATGGTACGCTGGAGGTCAGCCCTAATGTAGCCACTACTTATTATTTGACGGTATTTGGAGAGGGGCCATCTATTACACAGAGCTTTCCTATTCAGGTCATTCGAGCGAAGATTATTGAATTTACCTCTACGGATAATTCCATTGATCCTGGCCAACCAGTATTATTGAAGTGGAATGTCCAAGATGCCGCCAATATAGAAATAAGTCCAGGCGGCTATACCAATTTACCAGCGATAGGCGAATTGGTGGTTTCGCCGCAGCAGACGACGGCCTATTCTTTGAAAGCCACCAATGTCAATTCAGAAGATCAGCGAGATCTGGTGATTATTGTCAGTAATCCGAATCCAAAGATTCTATCTTTTAAGGCCAATCCCGAATCTTTTATTGTCGGCGAATCATCCCCTATTGAATTGTCCTGGGATGCTGAAAATACTACTACTGTTACCCTTACGCCTGGTAATTACGGTCCGCTTCCGCCCAATAGTTTGGTGATTGTCAATCCGACAGAACCGACCACTTATACCCTGACGGCTACGAACAATACGGGTTTGATAGCTATAAAACAGGTGACCGTTTTTGATTCTTATACCAGACGATTTTATTATAATACTACGGAGGCGGCGATGGTTTATATTGTTATCAATTGTATTGATCTGCCTATTGGTAGTGCAGTAGGGATGCAAGCCTATCCCTATTTGCCACCCCCTTATGGACAGATACAAATTCCAAAGACCGACATTACGACTAAGCCCATATTCAAATTAGAGACTTTGGTTGCGGTGCCTGCCAATACCAATTTTACTTTTTACGTCAATTATTATCCGCAGGATCAGGTTACCCCTCCACATGCGACCATTCAGCTTCAAGTAATTTTATATACTTCGGATGCGGTTCAGCTCAATGAGGATGGAACGGTGAGTATGAAGGCTGTTGTGAGGGGAACTTATCCCAAGACTACGAAGGACTTGGTTCTTTCACAGGACTTGAAACTTTAATCAAAGGAATTCCTTGGGGCTTGCCCCGAGGTGAAATATATCTTTGCCGCAAAAGCGGCGCCATTAGATACCTTGATGGCTCTGCCTCGGGGTAGTTTATTAACCTTTTTACAAAAAACATTATGGCTGCTCCACTTCGCTATACCCTTACGACGAATCCCAGTCCGCTTTACTACACTCGGGATTCGCTCAATCCTTCCATTACTAATATTCTAATTGCGATTACGCCTGAGGGGGAGGAAGAGGTTTTTTGTGAGGCCCTGCAGTTTACTATTTCGCTTGGCTCAGAGGACTTGGATCTGACTACAGTCGCTAATGAGTCAAGCATCGTTACGGAGAGCTTGCAAACAACTTGGTCGATAGAGCGATTTTCGGCGGGGGTGTATCGAGCTTATCCTATTGCACCCAATAGTTCCATCAAAGCGGGAGAGGTCCTTACTTTTCAGTTGCAGGGTGTTATTGTCAATGAAGTGGCGGGTTCTACACTATTTGATATTGTGGCCAATCTACCCGAAGGGCCAGATGCTACGGACATTACCTTGACCAAGGTACGCTCCAATCTGGAAATCAATTCTTTTTCCGGAAATCCCTCTTCGATTTATCCTGAAGATTCTAGCCAATTGAGCTGGTCGACGACGGCTGCCTCTACCGTGACAATCTTACCTGATGGCCCTCCAGGGCTGCCCACTAATGGCACCTTTGATGTCAGTCCCAATGTAGCGACGACTTATTATTTGACAGTATTTGGAGAAGGGCCATCCCTTACACAGAGTTTTCCTATACAGGTCGTTCGGGCGCGGATCATTGAATTTACTTCTAGTGATAATTCCATTATCCCTGGAGAACCGGTTGCGCTTCGGTGGAATGTGGAGGATGCGGCCTCTATTGAAATTAGTCCTGGCGATCACACGGATTTACCGCCTGTTGGAACTTTGGTCGTTATGCCTATGCAGACAACGGCTTATTCTTTGAGGGTAACGAATGTGAATTCGGAAGACCAGCGGGATTTGGTTATAGTAGTGAATACGCCCAGCCCGGAAATTATTTCTTTTAATGCCAGTCCATCTTCCTTTTTTGCACCTGAACCCGTTCCTATTCAATTGTCATGGAATATTGAAAATGCAAGCATTGTGACGCTTTCTCCGGGCTCCTATGGGCCGCTTAGGTTGGTTGATTCTGTTACGGTGGATCCTACCGAGCCTACGACCTACACCTTGAGTGCCAGCAATGGAGGTTTAATAGATATAAAACAATTAACAGTTACGGAGTCTTTCTACAAGAGTTTTGAATATTACAATCAAAACGATGCACTTGCCTGGATTGATATTTTAACTACCAATTTGCCAATTGGTAGTGCAGTAGCGATGTTTAGCTTGCCCTATTTTTCTGATCCCTTTCTTCGAGTGAGTATTCCAAAAACGACAGTCAATAGGTCTCCTAATTTTAAGGCTACGACTTTTTGTGACCTGTTCCGCAATACCAATTATACCTTTACCGTCACCTACTATCCAGAAGGGCAGCCCAACCCCCCCAATGGCTCTATCCGTTTGGATGTCATCATCTACCGGTCGGGAGCTGCACAAATTGTAGATGGAAAGCTTGTGCTGAAACCTATTTCTGGAGATAATTATCCTGAGGAATCTTTTACCACCGTCTTTTCACAAGAAATCAAAATACCCAGTAATGAGACGGAGTAAATGGATCAATCACCGCTCAAAAATCAAAAATACCCAATGAATACTCTACTTCGATATACCTTGACGACCAATCCCAGTCCGCTTTATTATACTCGGGATTCGCTTAATCCTTCCATCACCAATATCCTCATAGCGATTACGCCGAATGAAGGGGAAGAGGTGATGTGTGGTGCTTTGCAATTTAGGATAGCACTCGGTTCAGGTGCAGAAGATTTAACTACGGCTGATCAGGAAATCAGCATTGTTCCAGAAAGCTTGCAAACGACTTGGTCGATAGAACGATTTTCAGCGGGTATTTATCGCGCTTTTCCCATTGCGCCCAATAAGGGTATCAAAGCAGGAGAGGTCATCACTTTTCAACTACAGGGAGTGGTGGTCAATGAGGCAGCGGGCTCTACTTTATTTAAAATTGATGCTACGCTAGCACCACCCAATGATTCAGAAAATACTGAAATCACCTTGACTAAGGTGCGCTCTAATCTGGATATCGAAGATTTTTCGGGAAAACCTCCTGCGATCTATCCCGAGGAGTTTTGTACCTTGAGTTGGACGACCAAGGCTGCTTCCACCGTCGTATTACTACCCGATGCCCCTCCGGGCCTCCCGACGAACGGCACTTATGAAGTGAGTCCGGCTGTACCTACGACTTATTACTTGGTAGCCTATGGGGAAGGGCCAGCAGTGACAAAGACTTTTCCTGTACAAGTGACACGGGCAAAGATTATTGAATTTACCTCTAGTGCCAATTCCATTAATCCTGGTGAACCAGTACTACTTCAGTGGAGTGTTCAGGATGCTGCTTCCATCTCAATTAGTCCTGGCGATTACAATGATTTACCACCTACGGGTACTTTGGTCGTTATGCCGCTTCAAACAACGGCCTATTCCTTGAAGGTGACCAATGTGAATTCAGAAGATCAGCGGGATTTGGTCGTTGTCGTCAGTGTGGCTGCTCCTGAAATCTTATCTTTTATTGCTAATCCCCCTTCCTTCTTTGTGCCTGAGCCTGTACCGATAGAGCTATCTTGGGATATTGTAAATGGCCAGGTGATTACCCTTTCTCCAGGTACTTATGGACCACTTCAGCAAAAGGATTCGGTTACGGTAAATCCCATAGTACCAACTACCTATACCCTGAGCGCCAGTAATGAAGGTTTGATTGATGTTAAGCAAATAACCGTATCTGAATACCTCACCAAGGAATTTAGGTATTATTCTGAATTGGTATCATTGGTCTACATCACTATTGAAGCTACTCGTTTGCCTATAGGTAGTGCCTTAAGTATGTATGGCCGACCGATCCTACCTCCTCCAGAGGGGCAGATAAAAATACCCAAAACAACCGTCAATAAATATCCAGACTATAAGCTACCCACCTTTGAACTGCTTACTGGTAATACTAATTTTACTTTTTATGTAACCTATTATCCAGAAGGACAACCCAATCCAAGCAATGCCTCTGTAAAGCTGGATATCTATGTTTATTGGGCAGAGCATCTGGTGTTTAGCCCAGAAGGTAAGCTGAGTTTAGAACCTATTGGAGACAAGCTTCCCAAAGCCTCCTTCACCAAGGTCTTTTCAGAAGAATTTAAAATCCCCTCTAGTTGATGAGTAATCAGCTAAAGCATTTGATCCAATACGATAAAAAAATAAATGATGGCGAATCAACTTAAATATGAAATAACGACGAATCCCAGTCCGCTTTACTATACCCGAGACACGCTCAATCCTTCCATCACGAATATTATTATAGCGATTACACCAGAGGAGGAGGAAGATATTGTTTGTAGTGCATTGCAATTCAGTATAGCGCTCGGGCCGGATGCCAGCGATTTAACTACCGTTAATAATGAAGCCAGCATTGTTCCAGAAAGTCTGCAAAGCACTTGGGCGATAGAGCGATTTTCGGCTGGTATTTATCGGGCCTTTCCCCTTACTCCAGACCAAATTATTAAAGCAGGAGAGGTCATCGTATTTCAGTTACAAGGAATTGTGGTCAATGAAGCAGCGGGGGCTACATTGATGAATATTGTTGCTACGCTGTCGGAGGAGTCGCAAAATACCAATATCGTGCTGAATAAAGTGCGCTCTAATCTGGACATCGTAGATTTTTCGGGAAATCCTCCTGCGATCTATCCCGAGGAGTTTTGCACCTTGAGTTGGACCACCGTTGCAGCTTCCACTGTTGTATTACTACCTGACGCCCCTCCGAGCCTTCCGACGAATGGCAGCTATAAAGTCAGTCCAACCGTACCTACGACCTATTACCTGATTGCCTATGGAGAAGGGCCAGCAGTGACGAAGACTTTTCCCGTGCAGGTGACTCGGGCCCAAATAATAGAGTTTACCTCTAGTGATAATTCCATTATTCCCGGGCAAGCAGTTGCGCTTCGGTGGATTGTACAGGATGCGGCCTCTATAGAAATCAGTCCGGGCGATCATAAGGATTTACCGCCTACGGGTACTTTGGTCGTTATGCCTACGCAAACGACAGCTTACTCTTTGAAGGCGACGAATGTGAATTCGGAAGACCAGCAAGATTTGGTAGTGGTGGTGAATGTGCCTAGCCCAGAAATCCTTTCCTTTGATGCCGATCCACCTTCTTTTTATGCCCTTGACCCCGTCCCCGTTGAATTGTCCTGGCGGATAGAAAATGCAAAAATCGTATCGCTATCTCCGGGTACTTACGGACCGCTCAATTTGGTTGATTCGGTTACCGTAAATCCTATGCAAACCACAACTTACACCCTAACTGCCAGTAATGACGGTTTAATTGATGTAAGGCAACTGACGGTTCAAGAGACCTATACAAAGGAGTTTGATTATTATAACGCAAGTGATGTCCTGGCTTGGATTGATTTATTGTGTTTTAACCTACCCATTGGAAGCGCAGTCGCCCTGCATGCTACGCCTCAATTTTTGCAACCTGACTCTCGGATCAATATCCCAAAAACAACGGTCGATACCTATCCGGAATTTAAGGCTTCAACTTTTAGCGGCCTTGTTGGGGATACGACCTATACATTTTTTTTCACTTATTATCCAGAAGGACAGCCCACTCCTCCCGACGGCTATTTCCGACTAGAAATTGTTACCTACAATTCGGAAGCTGCGCAGCTGGTGGATGGCAAGATTGTCTTAAAATCTATTTCTGGGGATAATTATCCCGAAGAGTCCTATACAAAAGTCTTTTCGAAAGAATTTAAAATTCCTTCTGGTTGATGACCAATCAGCTAAACCATTTGAGTAAGCTTGATAAAAAATAAATGATGGCCAATAAACTTAAATATGAGGTGACCACCAATCCCAGCCCGCTTTACTATACCCGGGATTCCCTCAATCCTTCGATCACGAATATTCTGATTGCGATTACGCCCAAAGAGAAGGAAGATGTACTGTGCAATGGCCTACAATTTGCCATTCAGCTGGGATCAGATGATAGAGGGTTGACAACAGTAAATAACGAATCGAGTATTGTCCCTGAAAGTCTACAGGCTTCTTGGGTGATGGAAAGGTTTTCAGTAGGAATCTATCGGGCTTTTCCATTGACTCCTGGGACGGTGATCAAAGCTGGGGAGGTCATTACCTTTCAATTGCAAGGGGTGATTGTCAATGAAGTGGAAGGGACAAGCTTACTCAATATCGTCGCCAATCTGCCTGGTGGTTCAGAGGATAATAATATCACGCTGTTTAAGGTAAGATCGAGTTTGGATATCGGCAATTTTTCTGCTAATCCCACGGAGGTTTATCCAGGGCAGTCGAGTAACCTGAGTTGGACAAGCACGGCAGCGTCTAAAGTGATCCTATTACCCGATAATCCTTCGGATTTACCGACCACTGGTACGCATCCGGTCAGCCCAATCATTTCTACTACTTACTATTTGACGGTTTTTGGGGAAGGGCCCTCGATTACCAAGAGCTTTCCCCTTCAGGTCGTCAGAGCTAATATTGTCGAATTTACTTCCAGCGCAAATTCTATCAAGGCCGGAGAAACAGTAGAGCTTCGATGGGTAGTTCAAGGTGCCGCTTCTATAGAGATCACGCCTGGTAATTATAAAAACCTACCAGCAAGCGGTTCGATCACCGTACAGCCTACCTCTATTACCGTTTATTCACTCAAAGCCAGTAATGTTAATTCCCAAGATCAGCGGGATTTGACCATCGTGGTAGATAATCCGATCCCTAGAATTGTCAGCTTTGGGGCTGATCCCTTGTTTATCTTATGGTTCAATCCCTCGCCAGTTCAGTTATTTTGGTCAATTACCGATGCAACACTTATTGATCTTACCCCAGGGCCTCATCCAGAACTTCAGCCTGAAGGCAGTCTGACTGTTTATCCAAATCAAACTACGACCTATACATTGACGGCCAGTAATGTACAACATACTGTCTCGCAATCTATCACGGTCACCCTTGGTCAGCAGGAAGCGACTGTTTACCAGCAAGGAGCCGAAGGGGGGCGGATGATCATTGGTCTTTACGAGACCAATTTACCACTTGGGAGTGCCGTCTCCTTATTCTGTCCAGAAACCGGAACCAATCCTAAAATTGATATTCCTAAGACGACCATTACAGAGGACTTCCGAGGGTATGTGGCTGCGATGATGTCTGATATACCAGCTAATTTCGTCGGTACTTTTTATGTGACTTATTATCCTGAGGGTAAGCCCCTTCCAACAGATGCCACACTCGAGGTGCGGGTGATTCCCTATAATCCACCTTTTCCACCCTATAATGTTCTACAAAATCCATCTATGGCCTTTCCTGCTGATGGGGCAGCCAATGCAGCCAATACTTCTGGGATTGTATTTTCAAAAGTGATGGAGATCAAGAAAGGAGGAGGCTAAAGTTTGGCGATCTTCTTATCTAAATTCTAAGAGTTTTTTGGTTCCAGCGATCCAAAAAGGGCTGATCAGCAGGGTGAGTGAAATCACTATAATGGTCAATTGATAAGTGAAGTCGGTGATGATTTGGGTATAATAGGCGCTAGCGGCCAGGATAAAGCTCAATTCACCAACCTGTGCTACTAAGGCGCCACCATAAAAGCTGTACCGCCAGTTTCTGCCAAAATAGTGGAGGATAATGGCATTGATCAGGTGATTGCTTAGGAAAACCGTAAATATCAGCATTAGGATGATGGTCCAATTATCCAGTAGGAAGCTTAGGTCAATAAGCATACCTACAGAGATAAAGAACAAGGCGACAAAAATAACTCTAAAAGCATGTAAGCTATCGTGAAACCAATCTGTTGAACGTGCGGCATGGACAAATATTCCCCCGACAAATGCGCCAAGTGCGGCCGATAGGCCAAAAAAGGCGGTCACCCAGGCAAAGCCCAAACAAATGATCAAAGCCACAAAGACCTGTAATTCGTGGTCCTTTTCGATTTGTTGGCTAAAAGGCAAAGTGATTTCTTTTTTCTTGACGATCCAAAGGATGCCCCCAATGATTAAAAGCCCTCCAATCACTTGCAGGAAAATCTCCTCTGCTGGTGGAATGGCTCCTCCCAAATAATTGGTCGCAATAAGCATGGGTACAATCAAGATATCCTGCATCAACAAGATGCTAATGACATTTTGCCCAATAAAGGTCTGGGTTTCCTTATTGTCCTGCAACAACTTGATTACCACCGCTGAACTACTCAGACTGATGACAAAACCCAAAACGATGATTCGATTCCAGGCCCAGTCAAAATAAAAACCAATCAAGCTAATCAAGAAAATACTAGCCAATACCTGAAAAGCGGTTCCAATCGTAGCCACCTTCCAATTCTTGACCAAATCGGGTAAACTCACCTCCATCCCGATAAAAAAGAGCAAGAGGATAAGGCCAAAATCGCCCATTCGCGTAATAAACTCTCGATCCGTAATGATTTGAAAGCCATCCTCTCCCAGCAAGACACCTGCTAAAATATAGGCGATGATGTAGGGCTGATGAAAATAGCGGAGTAAGGTCCCCAAGGAGATAATGACCAGACCGATCAAAACCAGTTTGGGGAGATTGGGGTCCATAGCGGCTAGTAGGATCATAGGGCGGGTATCCATTTGGGGTATTGGGGATGCTGCTGAGGCAGTTAGTAATCGAATGATAAGGAAAAAATGGCGTTTATGGATAAGTCAGGATATATTTATTTTAATTGTAGTTAAGGACCATTTAGTAGGTGGAAATTATTTTTGATGAAAAAGAATTTGTATTCTATACCTTGAAAAATCCAGAAAAAAATAGCAGGAAATCCAAAGAATGAGCAGCACTTGATCTAAGGAGAAAGGCTAAAAGGTGATGTCGTAATAGCCAATGACCTATTATGGATTCGATTATTATTGGGTGAGTTTACTAGGTTAAGGATAGAAATCAAAGGATATATTGCTTGAAAATAAATCCAAAAAAATGTCGACTTCAAAGTTTATAGAAATCCTATCTATTGTAAAGGGAACCGCGAAAAAGGATTTAAAAAATTTTATTTTTATGTCCACTAATCATCTCTCAGATCGAGAGCGGGAAATTATGCTATGCCTATTGGAGGACATTAGCAAAAAGCGAAAAATTAGTGAATCCAAGATCATCAATACTTATTTGGAGCAAGGAGAGATAGCCAATTGGAATCGCATAAAGAATCGACTGACTCAGGTAATAAAGCGTTATTTTTTGATCCAAGAAATTGAGCAGGGGCCCAGGTACAGAGATTCCCTCCTATTGGGCTACTTTCAAAAAGAGGGATTGACCAAGAATTATATGGCATTAGATAGTAAAATTCGCAAGGATAGGTATCCCAAAGATGAAAAGACGAGCTTATTTAATTTTTGGAATGCTGAAATTGGCATTAATAGTAGAAAGGAATTGCGAAAGAAAGATCACTTCCTCTCAGAGATGGATCAACAATTGGATGATTTTTACCTCGAAAATAAATTGCGGCTTTTGTGTGAGCAGATTAATCGATCCTATATCATCAATAGCGAAGTGCATTTTACCAGTCTTCCAGATTACCTAAAAGATCGTATTGAGGCTTCGTCTTCAGAGGGAATTGCCCTTTATTATGAAATCTATAAGATGTTGACTGCTGAGCATTCAAGTAGCCATTTTTGGAAGGTGGATCAGCTGATAGCCAACAGCTCTTTTTCCAAGGCTTACAAAAAAGAGGTATATGATAGGTTGATGAACTACTGTGTTCGGCAAATCAATCTTGGCCAAATTAGTTTTGCCAAACAATACATCAAGTATATTGATCAACTGGCCAACTTGAAGCTATTTATCCAAGCGAATAGAATAAGCGCACTAAGGTTTAAAAATTGCATTACGGTTGGAGTCATTGCTGACGATCAGAAGTGGCTAACTCGCTTTATAGCCGAAAATGCCAACTATTTGGATGCAGAGACCAAACCAGCGGTGCTTAGTTTTAATCAAGCCTTTATCTTATTTTATCAAGGAAATACCACCGCAAGCCATGACTTACTAAAGGCGTTTAAACCCTTTGATATTTATTACAAAATTGCCCATGACCTGCTCTTATTGAAGATACAGTATTTGCAATTATTATCAGGTTCCTTTTTAGCCATGAATTTTAAAACGCGTATTGAAAGTGTAAAAAAATATATCCGACAACAAGATAGACTTCGACCTGAACGAAAGAAGCAAGTAATCAATTTTTTGAATATACTAGCTAAATTAAGGACGAATAAAGCTATTGACCTCCACGCTGACCATCTAGCCATTATTGATTATCTGTGGCTGGTTCGAATAGTCGAGCAGAAGAAGTGACCCTCGCGAGGGCCACTTCCAACTAGATGCCTCCTGACCTTATTTAGTCAAGGAAATCGTTTCGGAAAAAGAATTTCCAAAAGCCGTCATAACCAAAACCTTATACTGCCCCTTTGCAAGATGACTTAGGTCTACCTGGCAAATTGGTGCAAAGCAGCCATTGGCGTCAATAATGAGTTGATGGCTGCTGGTGTAGAGTTCAATCTTCACAACAGGATCTTCAGAATTATGGGTGTTGATATGCATAATATCATCTTCCATAACAATGGAGCCAGTTGCAGAAGTATTGGCCACTAGCCTTTGTACGGGTGTTTGCGTACAGGGCATTGGGCTTTGGGAAATGGGTAGGCCAACAAAAAATAGGTTGGCAAGGAGATTTAGGATTAATGCATTTGATTTGATGAATTCCATAACGTAAAAAATTAGAGTTATGGAAGGCCTTCCAGGTTAATGAATGAGCATGTGCACTGCCGTTTACATCACACAAATAGCGAGGAAATACTTAAAAATAGACGTCAAAAGGCTTTCGCAATGATTTTGAAAGGCTTTCGCAAGCAAAATGCTAGTTATGAAAGATGAATTTTGGGCTAAGATCTCCGCTGATATCGAAACACAATATGGTAAAGGGCATCCTTCAAATTGGAAGATTGGCTCTATCCGCGCCTTTTTGGTGGATATGGAGGATAAGCTATATGATATTTGTCAAGACGATTTTAAAAAGGCAAAATTGTGTGGGGTCCCTTTTGTAAAAGGAAAGTATTTTGTCGCGGAATGGAAAGCTATTGATACGGTTACTTTTCGCCGAATTTTTAAATATCAAACGAGTAGGGGACAGGCTAGTACTAAACACCAATTTGCCATTTACCTAGGTTATGAAAGTTATGAGGACTATGTAAATAAACGGGATATAACACTAGATCGACCCTCTAGCTCTCCACCAGCAGAACCGTCTGAAAATAAAAGCCCTAAGTACTTCCTCTACCTCTTCGCTGCGCTCATCACACTGCTGCCCATCACTTATGGGCTGTTGACCTCGCTGGATCAGCACCCTATTTCGCTTGACATGGATCAACAGGAAAATCTATCAGCTTTTAGATTAGTGGGGACGGAGCGGCAGCGAGACGCTTCAGCAGAGGGGAGCGATAGCAGCTCTATTGAACCAATGGAAGGGCAACAAAAGATAGTGCCCTCATCCCCTTTGATTAGGGCTAAAGAAAGCACCACCTCTGACACTTCAACGGATAAAGCTTCTAGCGAAGAGGAGGAAAATCCCGCTCCCAATAATCCACCCCCCAAACCCTCGCTCACTGGAGAAAAAGCTAGCCCTGATTATTGGGTCTCCTTGAGGGTGTTGGATACTGAGGATAATCAACCCATTCCAGGCGTAAGGGTTGGGATTGCTCAGCTGGTGAAACAAACGGATAGTTTGGGACTCGTCCACTTAACCCCTTCAGATATGGAGCAAGTCAAAAAAGTCTATGATATGCTGGCCCCCATACAATATACCAAGCAAGGATACCTCACGGTGAGAGGTCAACTTAACCTGAGCCAAAGAGGCACAGACATTATATCACTTAAAAAAAATAAAGATGAATCAACTAATGATTAGCCTTCTGCTATTGAGTGCCTGCTTTTGGCAGGTTCATGCGCAGGAAAAGTTTTCCCTGACTATTTTGGCCATTGATAAAGAGACCAAGACAGGGATTGACAGTGTCAAGGTATTTGCAAAAGAGGCGCACAGCTTTATATATACCAATGCGGATGGCCTTGGTGTATTTCGCAAGGTATTACCTGAAGAGGACATCTCATTGGTTCTCACCAAGGAGGGGTATGTACCCATTGATATCAATACGTCTAGGATTTCCAGCATGATTACAAATAATATCGCCATTATTGAGATGATCAAGCTACCTCCCGAAAACCGCTTTTTGATTTATGGAAAAATAGAAGGGCAGCGAGCCAGGAATGTTCCCAAAGCATTGGTAGAAGTAGGGGGGTGGATCGAACAAGCTTTCCACCAATATTCTGATAGCTTGGGCAATTACTTCTTTCAGATACCCAAACCCAAGGATGAGCTACGATTCAATGAACTGCGCTTCAAAGTCAGTCATCCAGATTATAAGGTGTATAAAAAGAACTACATCTTACAGCCTGGCCAACAATATGTTCAAATCTATGCTGAGTTGGAGGAGCGATTTAGGTGGCATATTCCCCTCTCAACGGCTTCCTATGTTGGGGGAAGTGTCTTAATAGGCTTTGGGATTGATCGCTTTTTTGAGGGGAAGCGTTTGCATGACGATTATGAAGAATATCTGGATGAAGCTGTATTTTTAGCTGAATACCCACAATATGAAAATCGGGAGGAAGCCTATTTGGTATCTGAAGATCAACGGGTAAGAGGGCGTAATTTAATCAGCGCGGGCATCGTCTTCGTTGCACTACCAAGTATCTATTACCTCGCCAGAGGAATCAAGAAAAAACGATTTAAAAATCTAGGAGTTGGTCTTATTCAATCTCCCAGTATGGAATCTTCGACCGTACAGATGACCCTAAAGTTTTAATCAATTGATTAGAGGAAGGTATCATCGTATTTACCATCATTTTATTACCAATAATTACCCATAGGGAAGTGGTTGGAGACGATCAACCACTCTGCAATACTAATTAATGCCACAGGTGGATTTAGCGTAAGCTCAAGCCACTTTATTAAAAATATAATCAAATGAATCATTCAATCTATATATGGCTACTTGGACTGTGTATCGTGATCAGTGCTTGTGAGAAGCACCCCTGGAAAGAATTTGATCGAATCAATTCCAGTCTTCCCAATGCCAATCTCCGCGCTCAATTCAATATTAATGACAATGCTTGTCTGGTGCCTTGCGACCCCATGTTTGAGAATACCTCCATTAATGCCTTGGAATACGAATGGTATTTTGGGAATGGGGACAATGCAACTGATGAGAATCCCTCCTATGTATATGAGCAGCCAGGCGTATACGAGGTGATGTTGATTGCCAAAAACTTTGCATTAGCAGATACTGCGATACAAAGCCTGATCATACAAGATGAGGCCTTGTTACCCATTGCTAATTTTGATGTTGACAATAACAATTGTTTGGTGCCTTGTAATCCTATGCTTATCAATAGCTCCATCAATACAGATTCTATTCGATGGGATTTGGGAAATGGACTAAGTTCTAATTTAGATGAGCCTGGACAGATATATGATCTGCCAGGAGATTATGAGGTGAAGCTATTGGCCTATGGGAATAATGCGGTGGATTCCATCACAAAGACCATCTCTATCATCGCGCCTATTACCTTTGAGAAAACCTATCTAGTTGATCCCAATAATCGCTATGTAGGGGGGGCAGTTCTTCAATTGGAGGATGATGGCTATATGATCACAGGATACAACTCTTCAGACAACGCGAGCTATATGCTTCGTGTAGATGACAGCGGAAATACCCAAATAGATAAGCATTATGGCAATGGAGGGGCTTATTCGCTTACTACACTAAATGCTCAGGAATATCTGATTACAGGATTCAATTTAAACCTTACTCAGGGATTTGGCACTGCTTATATCCTTCGAGTCAATGGTATTTTTGATCAATTACAAGCATTCTCTTTTGATCAAGGTGGAGATCGCTTTTACACGGTAGCCAAACAAGCCTCCAATAATGAACTATTGATGGGGGGACGCATAGGGACGACAAGTCAAGTCACTGCCGCCATTTTAAGAATGGATGCTAATTTTAATACAGATACGATTCTGTATACGGATTACACACAGGTATTTGACTTGATCATTACCTCAGATAATCGTTGTTCGTTTATCTGTAGAAATGAAGCACAACAGCTCTTTTTAGTCAAAACCAATGCAGACTATTCCTCTATTGCCTGGGTTTTGCCACTACCCACCTATCAAATTCCCGATCTTAAGGATAGCGATCATTTACTAATAGAGGATGACAATGGCGATTACATCATCGTTGGTTATGCACCCTCAGGTAATTTAGGACAGCAAGATGCAACGCTGATAAAAGTATCGAGCAATGGCCAGCAGCGTTGGCAGAAATATTATGGAGGAGCCTTAAATGATCAAGGGGCCAGTGTCCAGAATACGGCTGATGGTGGTCTTATCCTGCTGGGTTCAACGGAGAGTTTTTCTAGTGGAGGGAAGGATGTCTATTTAGTGAAGACGGATGAAGAGGGAGCAGTACTTTGGGAGCGTACTTATGGTGGATTGGATATTGACTTTGGTACTTCAGTTAAGCAGACCCGTGACGGTGGTTTTATTCTGACTGGAGGTACTCAGAAAAACGAAGTAGGAGGTATACGGGATCAGATTTATTTGATCAAAACGGCTTCTAATGGTCAGATATATGAATAAAAAGTATAATGATTCTCCAGGGCTATGCCCTGGAGAAGTTTAATAAACTAGGTTTTAAATAACAAAGGGTCTATCATAAAGTCGGGAAAAGGCTCGATTACTCCCATAGGTATTTAAGGCTGGTGTAACATTGGGCAATCCTATTGCTTTAAGATTCCTGTGAAACTGTTTAGCTGAACCCTGAAAGCCTCCTCTCTGCCAAAGATTAATAATATTATTGGTAAAGAAACTGTAAACCTGACCAGCAGGGGTCGTCTGAGAGTCCTGGCAGGCAGATAGCGAGATGACAGAACAAGAAAGCTGCTGGTGTTCTCTTGGGCCTACAATATTTTTTATCGTATCATATATGTGTTGATTATTGTGATAGATGGGGCTAAAAAATTCAATACTCTTAGCTTTACCCCCATTTTCATCATTGAATAGCTCTGTAAAAAATACGGCGATCTCCTGGTTGTTTTCTTTTTTTATTTTGGGTTCTTCTGCCCATTCTGGTTGGTCCCCTGCTAAAGCTTTTTCAATATTTTTGTAGGATATGGGTTTAAAGTCATCAAAGGTGTCCTCTATAGCCAAGGCTTTTGTTTCAAGCTTAGCAATTAGTCCTTTTTCATATTCCGCTCGTTCTGCGTATAATTCATCAGTAGATTTAGCTTTTGCAACCGTTCCGCTATGGCAACTATCAAATACGAGGTGAACGCGCACGCCTTCCTTAAACTGTCCGAGTAAGGCATAGAGTTCATCGTCAATGAGCATTCGATCATAGAAGCATAGGGTCTCATCTTTATTGTCTGCTTCTTCATCAAGAGAGGTATTAGGGATTTGAGACCCGTGGCCAGAAAAGGTTAAGAGGAGGGAATCTCCACTGTATAACTCGTGGATAGCACTCCGCATAAAACTAGTGAAATTGCGGACGGTAGCTTCTTCGTTTTCAAGAAGGACCGCATCATAGCCCAGGCTATTGGCAATTTCATTCATCTTCCGTGCATCATTGACACAACTGCTCAGATCAAAGGTGTTGCCGTAATGATTGGGATCGAGACGATCTACCCCTATGTGGATGCTCATTCCTCGAGGTTGTCGAATGACATCTCCACTGTAAAGAGAATCGAGTTGGCTTAAGGTTTGCCGACCGACAAAGCCATCGGCAACAAGACCGTAATCGCGTTGAAAAGCCTCTACTGCGCGATAAGTTCGCGATCCAAAATAACCATCAATCTCTGCTACCATTAAGTAGTCTTGATTAAGATCGGCTAGGGCAGACTGGATGGCGATGACTGCTGCGCGATGTCTTTCTCTTCGACCTACGGGGCAATCATTGGATAAGGCTTTGGCTAAGCGGGTTCGACAACTTTGGGTTGGAATGCTGGTGAAGCGTTTTGATATTAACATGATTTTTCTTTTTTCTTTATTGAATAATCACCAGGTGTAAGTGGGATTTGGATTAGGAGCAAATGGGATTTTTTCACAACCAAATCCAGCTACAAATACACTGGTATTGATGGGTTCATTATCCTGTTGAGGCGTATTTGTTCTTTGTCCCAAAATGGCTTGTGCAATAGAAATACGCAAATTGGAATCGCGGGTAGTTAGTTGTCGGATATATCCAGCATTGAGCTTATTGTATCGTAGTTCATTAAGCTGTATTTGTGGTCTGGAGACCTGGTTTGAGATCAGTCGAAAGCGATTGACTGAGGATCTATTAAGCGACAAGGTTTTATTCGCGGACCTGTTGACAACTCCACTACTGGGAACAAACTGATCACCAATATTTTTTGCTCTAAAGGCATTATTGATATTGGCGATGTTAATTTGGTTGGAGATAACAGAGGTGTTTGGTGGCGTATATTCGCGCTTGGGTTCTGAATTGGTATTGAGCTCTTTTAGGCCCGCTAAATAGATGGTGCTTACATAGGCAGGTAATAAGCCATCAACACCATTTCCTTTAGATACACTTACTCCTTCATCATCATATCTCCAGTCATCTGCCTGATAGATTAAGGGATCAAACCATGGTCGGATACATTTGAGCGCGATGTAATCAAATCGGATTTCTCCAGAGCGATTGGTCCTGAAAGCCCGCCATTGATTTTTTAAAGGATTGGATTTCATAATCTGATCAATATCGTCAAAAGAAATCTTGGCTTCCATCCAGGTCGCTCTGTTTATGGCTGAAATTGGAGCGAAATAAACTGGGGCAAATGGCAGGTCACCAAATAAGCGAAGGCCATGGCCAGGGGGATCTTCCGATAAGGCAAATTTGGTATTTTCTGCATTTAATATCGAAGAGCGGTGACTTAATCGACTGATCGTTTCTAAAGCATTTTCTACTTCTTGCTTATGACCAATGACCATCCAGTTGCTCAGCGCCAGTTGTATATCTTCTGGACTGCCTTCGCTACTGACCAAATCCTGGTAGATGTTTTTCATCTCCAGATAGAGTAGGTACTTATTAGAAAGTTTGGGCAATTGGTCTGCTTCTATGATGTAGAGTATTTTCTTTGCAGCCTCATAGGCCGCCTGTTCGGTACTTGTCCAGGGTTCTGAGGCAAAATCCATTCGGGCTAAAACATTCCTGTGCGTCCTCCATAGAATGGAAGAGGCGTCGTAGATATCTGCAGCTCGCCCTTGTCGAGGAATGAAATTTGTCAGTCGCGCAAACTCGGCAGCTTGCGCAAGATCATGGACGTCCTGAATCCCTTCAAGATTCACCAAGTTGATTGGCTGTGGTGTGCTGGGACAAACAAAAAAATGGTCATTTTTTTCTTGTTCATTAATCCAAGCAGCTAATCCGATGTGAAGACCTTTTTGCATAGGAACAACCGTTTAAACCCATTTTTTGACATCAGGAGAAGGATCGGCCGTCTTAGGAAAAAAAGCACTGAGAAAAGCGATCAATTGAATTCCTTTGATCGTAATGGTTGATCCTTGAATATCGAGATTACTTTCGTACTTTTTGTTGCTTTGGGAATAGTTACCCCCTATGGAAAATGGACCCCATCCAAAAGATGCTCCAGCTCGGATATCATCCTGTTTTCTTCTCATATAGCGGGCCATACTACTGCTGTATATTTTTAGATTTCGAACAAAGAGTGCCTTGGTTGGATAACCAATCATCGCCCCTTTTGGCGTCTTTTTTCCATCAGAGTGCAAATTTCCGTAGTCTCGAATGAAAGTCTCATTGGGCTTCCAGCCTCTCGAAAGAAAGAAGCTTGGATTAAATGCTGGTCGCATGATTTCTACTTGGGTATACTCGAAAGAGATGCCAAAGCTTTCTTGATTGAAACTAAACTTTTCGTCTTTATGACTTCCGCCAGCACTGCCACCAAAGGAAAATAAACCTAAGCTTAAGCCAGCTCTGCCTCCCCAAGTTCTTGAACTGGAAGAAGAACGGACCTTTCGATGCAATTCGCGTTCGCTAAATGTAGTCCATGACTTATTGCGAGCAAAAGAACCTGGCAAAATTGCTGCTGGGAAAAATGGATAACCAAAACTACCATTGATGTTATTATTGATGTCTTCAACATCCTGTAGCAGTTTATCTTTCCACAAAACCATACTTCCACCAAGAATATGGTTGATGGTTGCCTGTGCGCGTTCTACATCCCTTTTGTATCCATTGGCAATCCAGTCTCGCATGGCGCTGATCATACGCTGTCTGTAAATCCCACCACTGCGAGTCCATTCGATCAAATCCGCAGCCGTACCATTATTGGCTCTGGCTAGCCTTGTAGAATAGTCAATAACGGCATTCTCATAAGCCAATTGCTTATCTTTATAAGCAACCATGACCC
>JBCBDH010000002.1:0-16192 GCA_038529855.1 Bacteroidota bacterium
GAGTTTGGTTCCTTTCTTTCCGCGCAGGGCATCTTCATAGGAAGCCTCCAAACCCGTTGCACCAATATAATCGCCCTTGGCGTATTTCTTTCCACCAAAGGCTTCAATCTGGTTTTTATTCACCTCATTCAAATAACCCAAAACATGTGCTGCATTCTGATTGGGATAACCGCGAACATTGCGAAGCTGAATAGAAAAACCCGGAAATTCGTGTAGATGCTCCAAAAATCGAGCGCAGGTTTTGGCCGAGATTTTAGACATAAACACAAAAGGCACCGAACGGGAGTAGCGGCGATCATTTCGCCAGTCCTTATCAAGCGTTTTTTTAAAGGTCTCTATGTCGATATCCAATAAATCGCAAAACTTGAGGGTATCCATGTCTGGATTGATCTGTCTTTGAGTGACGCGCAGATCGTACATTGCATTATTGTTGACCAGCAGATTCATGTTTCGGTCATAGATCAAGCCACGGGAAGGATACAAGACGTTTTTATCCATCGCCGTCGCCAAGGCTCGCTCCTCATAAGAGGTATCCAGAAGTTGAATCTGCATTGCCTTAAACAGCAATAGCACAGCACATAAAATAAAGAACAACTGAATAATGACACTTCTATTTCTCAAATTATCGCTCACGGTCAGCAGGTAGTTATTGGGCAAAAGTTAATCTCGGGGATCGAGTAAATATTGATACATTATAACAAAAATCATAGATAAAAAAAAGCTCGAAATGGTCCGTAATAGGATTTCGCCTATATAATAAAAGGTAAAAGCCTCGACAGAAAAGTAAAAAAATAAGTGGGCAAAAAGCAATATACTGGAATAGAGTAAAAACCAACTCAAGCCAAAATGTCTTTTCGTTGGGCTTTGTCCTACGCTGTAGCCACCTCTAGGCTCCAAAATAGCCAGTACAAAAGGTCGGATGTAAGCCGTAAATACAGCTGCGCTAGCGTGAACACCCAAAGAGTCGTAAAAGATATCATGGGTGATACCAATCAAAAAGCCCAAAAAAACCAATAAAGCATGTGGCGTTCTGATGGGCAGTAAAAGAATAAACAAAGGGTAGATAAAGACTTGCAGATAGTTAAACTGCTCCCAACCTGGCGACAAGCGCTTGAGAATGAGTACTTGAAGTAGGGTAAGCCCGATAAACCGCCATAGATTGGTCAGCTGGGTACTATTCATTCTCTACCTCCTCCTCTAGCTTATCCAGTTCTTCCTCTAAAAGGTGGTCGACGACATAGACATACTTCACTCGACTAAGGTCATTACTGAGCTGAACATCAATCGTATACGAATTGCTACCAGGTTCGAGGACGAAATCATCAATGATTCCCACCATGACCCCACCAGGGAAAATGGTGGAAAATCCACTGGTTTGTATCGTATCGCCTTTGACCAGGTCGACGTGCTTAGGTACATCTACTACTGTAGCTTTTAAGGGATTGCTCCCCTGCCAAACCAAAAAACCAAAATGTCCATTTCGCTTAATAGCGACACTAATACGCGATACCTTATTGAGTACCGAGATCACATGCGCATAGTTTTTTGAAGTACTGCGCACGATCCCCACAATCCCGGAATTACCAATAACCCCCATTCCGGATTCTACGCCGTGTTCACTACCCACATCAATGGTTAAGTGATTATTATATCCACTAATAGAATTATTGCGCACCTTGGCGGGAATAAAAGTATAGAGCGCCTCATTGATTTGATTCTTGGCCGTATCGCGCCAGGGTGAGCGAATCATGCGCATCTGGTCAAGTTCGGAATAAAGGCGGGCATTTTCTCTGGCTAGACTATCGGCGACGGAAGAGAGGTTGTAATATTTGACCAACTCATCAAACTGGCTATATACGGCCCCTGTAATGGTGTTGGCAGAGCTGAAGTAGATTTCGTTTTGCTTTCTGTTGTATTGAACGATCAAAAACATACACAGCCCTTCCAGAAATAGAAAAGTGAAGAGCCCCCCGTTTTTGACGAATAACAGAATGAGATTACGCATATCAGCACCTTCGATTTAGGCCAATTGATCAACGGCTCTAAACGCTCTTG
The DNA here is from genome assembly GCA_038529855.1 of Bacteroidota bacterium. Classification (GTDB taxonomy): domain Bacteria; phylum Bacteroidota; class Bacteroidia; order Chitinophagales; family Saprospiraceae; genus JBCBDH01. Next base: position 2,056 of record JBCBDH010000002.1, read on the forward strand.
CGATCAATCAAAAACGAAAATGTATCAGTATTTTTTAAGGCGATTCCGGTACCTCGGACCACAGCGCGAAGCGGATCTTCGGCAATATGTACTGGAAGCTTGGTCTTAGCGGCAATTCGCTTATCCAGCCCTCTAAGTAGCGCACCGCCCCCAGTGAGATAAAGTCCCGTCTTGTAAATATCAGAGGCCAGCTCTGGAGGAGTGGTTTCCAATGCTTTCAAAACGGCATCCTCCACCTTAGAAATGGATTTATCCAAGGCATGAGCAATTTCCTGGTAGGTAATGGTAATTTGTTTGGGGATACCCGTCATTAGGTCCCGGCCATTAACGGCATAATCGTCAGGTGGAATTTCGAGTTCGGGCAAAGCCGATCCGACATTGATCTTAATCTGTTCGGCAGTACGCTCCCCAATGAGGATATTGTGCTGTCGCTTCATATAGTTCATAATGTCTATAGTAAACTCATCCCCAGCTGTTCGGATGGATTGATCACAGACAATACCAGACAGGGCAATAACGGCAATTTCTGTCGTCCCTCCTCCAATATCAATGATCATATTTCCGATGGGTTCTTCCACATCCAAACCAATCCCCAAGGCAGCAGCCATAGGTTCGTGAATCAGATAAGTTTCTTTGGAATCAACGTGATCAGCAGAGTCAAAAACGGCGCGTTTTTCCACTTCGGTAATACCAGAAGGAATACAAATCACCATTTTCATATGCGAGAAAAACTTGCGTCGATTACCAGCCATATTGATCAGACCCTCTATCATACTCTCCGCAGCTTGGAAATCGGCAATAACGCCATCTTTCAAAGGCCGGATAGTTTTGATATTTTCGTGAGTCTTCTCATGCATTTGCATAGCTTTTGTTCCTACGGCGATGGTTTCGCCAGTTCGGCGATTGACCGCTACGATCGAAGGTTCGTCCACTATGACCTTCCCGTCCTGTATGATTAAAGTATTAGCAGTTCCGAGGTCAATGGCAAGTTCTTGTGTAAAAAAGCTAAACAGTTTCATTAATTGTCAAAATCTATTGCTTTAGCGCTGCTAATCATATCCTGCGGTTTTCGATGAGCTAGGCGCTTGGGTTAAGGGATTATGATCTGTTTTTGTAATGGACTTAATGAGGAAAATGGCTTTTTGTATAAGCGAACACAAAAAAAACAAAATTCCTGTAAAAAGAAAGAAAATCGCCCATATCTGCCTCCCGAAAAGTTGATCCTGCTTCTCTCTTTTAGTTCTGACACTGTAAATAGGCTTGGCTTTTTTGAAGAAGGGGGCAAAAACACTTGCAAATCAGTAAGTTGAAGGCAAAGGTAAACAATAATTTTTTAACTACCTACCACAACTTCCCACATTTGATCGCGCCTGAGGTAGCGACGGGCCAGCTCCCGCAAATCCTCTGCACTGATGCTTCTGATCATCTCAATTTGTTGTTTAAAATGAGAAAAAGGAACATCATCAAGCACCATCGTTCGGATAATATCCGCCACATTAAAGGCCCCGTCCAGCATCGTCAGCGAATGCCCTAACAAATAATTGCGAACCATTTGTAACTCTTGCGGACTGATCAAGTCCTGCTGTAGTCGATCCAACTCCAAGTAGATTTCTTTCATCGTCGATTCCACAAAGGCATTTCCGACTTCTGTACCTATATAGAAATAGCCGTGATAACGCATGGCGTCTACCATGGAATAAATATTATACGTATAGCCCTTATCCTCTCGAATATTGGCCATTAGTCGAGAGCCAAAGTAGCCACCAAGCACTGTATTTAATACATACATTCCCATAAAATCGGGATGTTGGCGATTAAAGAGCAAACGGCCGATGCGGATAGCTGTTTGGACCGTTCCCGGATTATCAATCTTGAGTTGATTGGCCTCAACCCCTGCTGGTTGCCCTAAATAGGGCTTTGCCCTAGGGCCTTTTTTGATATGTTGACCCAAAAAGTGATTGAGTAGACTAAGCACATTTGCACCTGTTTTTCCACTGACAAATATCGAGCAATTGCCCGTCGTGTACAGCTCTTGGTAATGTTGGAGGAGGTCCTCTCGCTTGAGCTGGCCATAGGTGTCTGGGAAGCTATTATAGCCATAGGGATGTACTGCTCCAAAGATTTTTTCTGTGATGAGCCGATAGGCCAGCACATCATTTTTGCTGAGTTCGACCTGAAGCCTTTGTTGATTATTAGAGATAAAAGTTTGCAACTCCTCCTCGGTAAAGGCAGGTTCGGTTAGCATTTCTCTGATGAGGGGAAGCAATTGCTCAAAATGCTTGCTCAAACAGTATAAGGTGATATTGGAGGTATCTAAATTGACAGGGCTGCTGAGGCTTCCTCCATAAAAGTCGATGGTTTCAGCGATTTGGGCAGCATTGTGATGATGGGTACCCTCGCGGAGTAATCTTGCTGTAGCGCGAGCCACCAATTGCTTTTGTTCAAAGGGCCGACCCGCATGAAATACAATTTCCAATTTGAGGACATCCTGTGTCCCTGCATTGATTTCATATACTGGAATGCCATTATCCAGTGCATGGACCTGAGCGGGAGGTAGATGGATGTGTGCGATGTCGCGTATGGGTGGCGCCTGTTCTCTTTTCAGCATGGTATTTATTAGTAGACTGCAAAGTTATCAACATTCTGTTAATTTCTTATAGGGGAAATGTTGACAATAAGCTGTATTTTTGTGGATTCTTTAGACAAACGTGTATTAAACAAAGCCCTACTTTATGAAATTTAGCGTTTCGTCCTCCGATTTGTTAAAGCAACTACAAATTGCGGGTGGTGCGATTGGTTCCAATCCGGTATTGCCAATTCTAGAAGATTTTTTGTTTACGATTGACAACAATAAGCTCAGTATTGCTGCTACTGATCTGGAAACATCTATCACAACACGCATTGATGTCAACGCAGATGCCAATGGCTCTGTTGCGATTCCCGCGAAGATATTATTGGATACCTTAAAGGAGTTGCCCCAACAGCCGATTACTTTTAATGTCAATGAGGATAATTTTGGCATAGAGATCACTTCGGCCTATGGTAAATACCGCTTGGCGGGAGAAAATGGCCAGGATTTTCCACGTATCCCTGAGCCCGATACGGTGGATACCATTAAACTGCCCTCTGCTACGCTGACCAATGCCATCAATAAAACCCTCTTTGCCACCAGTAATGACGAACTTCGTCCTTCTATGACTGGGGTCTTTTTCCAAGTAGATTTTAACAAATTGACCTTTGTAGCTACAGATGCTCACAAATTGGTCAAGTACACCTACAATACAGTGGAAGGTCAGGTGTCTACTTCCTTTATTGTCCCTAAAAAGGCCTTGAACCTCCTAAAAAATGCCTTGCCTGCTGGCGATGATGTGACCTTATCTTTCAATAAAGCCAATGCTTTTTTCTCTTTTGGAGAAATTAACTTGGTTTGCCGTTTGATAGATGCGCGTTATCCCGATTACAATTCCGTCATTCCTGTGGATAATCCACATTTATTGACTTTGGGGCGCACGGATTTTCAGCACTCCCTTAAACGCATTGCCATCTACGCCAATAAAACAACCAATCAGGTGATCCTCAATATCAATGCGGGGAGTTTGACGGTTTCTGCACAAGATTTAGATTTTTCTAATGAGGCGACGGAACAATTGGCTTGTACTTTTGAAGGCGAGCCTTTGACCATTGGCTTTAATGCCAAGTTCTTGATCGAAATGCTCAATGTATTGGAAAGTGATGAGATCAAAATGCAGCTTTCCACACCCACACGTGCAGGTATTCTATTACCTACCGAAGAGACAGAGGGAGAAGAAATTTTAATGCTGGTTATGCCAGTCATGCTGAGCAATTAAGCCCTCAAAATGTCTGGAATACTTCGCGCCTTGGGCTTAGCCCTTTTTTTGCTGCTGTTAGCTTGTTCAAGTGCACAAAAAAAGGAAGCCTTAAGTGCCGAGCAAACTGCTCGAGATTGGCAACGCTATGTCGATCAAAATGAATTTGACAAGGCCAAAGCCATCAGTACAAAGCAGACATTAGCTATGATTGAAATGATCGAGTCGATTGTCTCAGAGGATATGGAAGCGGAAGCGATGCCACCAACTGTTTTTCTGGAAATGAACTGTAAGGAAGAAGAAGAAAAGGCCATCTGTACCTATTTGATGGAGGGAGAGGGCGACCAGATTCGAGATAGCTTTACTCTAATTAAGGTGGATGGAACTTGGCTGGTGGATATTCCTGAAGAGGATATGCAGATGGATGAAGAAGAGATGCAACAGATGTTTGAGGATTTTGAGCAAATCTTTGAAGATGCCCTTGAAATGGACAGTCTGGAAAGCGAAGTAGAAGTTGCACCTGAACAATAAGGAGGATGATATGAAGATTGGTTTGTTTTTTGGCTCCTTTAATCCCGTTCACATCGGTCATTTAATCATTGCCAACTATATGGCCCAACACACCCCGCTGGAAAAGGTGTGGCTCATCGTTTCTCCCCACAATCCACTCAAAGCCAAATCGACGCTGGCAAAAGACCACGACCGACTTCACTTGGTTCATTTGGGAATTAGCGATAATCCGTTTTTGCGAGCATCAGATATTGAGTTTAAGCTACCTAAGCCTTCCTACACCATTGATACGCTGATTTATCTTCGCGAAAAATACCCCCAGCACGAGTTTATTCTGATTATGGGAGGAGATAATCTAGTGACTCTGCCCAAGTGGAAGAATTATGAAAAACTACTCTCCGATTATTCGATCTACGTCTACAATCGACCTAATAGCGCGGATAGTGAGCTGGTTGATCACCCCTCCGTCCACTTTTTTGATGCACCTATGATGCACATTTCTTCCAGCTATATCCGTAAACAAATCAGAGCGGGGCACTCCATTCAATATCTGGTCCCTGAACGGGTTTATGAGTACTTATTGACAAGTCACCTCTATCGGAAATAGATGCGTAATTTCAGTCAAATGATTGACATAAGATGGCCAAAAAAAGGCCCAATACAATATGATTTGCGAAAAAAGGTTATTCCTTTATAGGTAAAATAAACCTTTTGCCCTACAGAAGATTTAGTCATTACGATTTGTATTTTTGTCGCTAATGCCTGTTCAAAACCACATTTAAACAATGCACAAGCAATACTTTTTCCTCTTTCTCTTTGGTTTTGCCCAATTGCTCAGCGCCCAGAGCGATCTCAAAATCGGACAGTGGCGCTCACATCTTCCCTATCAATTTGGTCGGTACATCACCCAAAGTCCAGATCGAGTCTATTACACGACCGATTGGGCCGTTCTTTCTATGGACAAGACGGATTATTCAGAGGTGGACTTTGTCGAGCCTCAATATCTTTCCAAAGTAGATGGCTTGAGTGATGTGGGGACGGTATTTGTCAAATATTATCCGCCCAAGGATGCCTTATTGGTTACCTATTCAAATAGCATTTTTGATTTGGTGTTGCCAGATGGAGTAACCACTTTTGCCAATATACAATCCGATGGCCCCTTCTTCAATCGTACGATTAATGACGTCTATCTTGCCAGTAATAATAAGATGTATTTTTCTACGGGTTTTGGTGTAGTAGAGTTTGATGTGGAAAACGAGGAATTTGGTTTTACGGCGAATCTAGATGTTGATGTACTAGGCATAGCCCTCTATAAAGATCGCTTTTATGCCACCACTTTGGAAGGAGTCTACACCGCAATCAACTCTCCCAGCGTCAATTTAAAAGACATCAGTAATTGGTCTATCTTGGATGAGTCCGCAGGTTTCCCCGCGATTTATGAATCAGGGCCGATCGTCGGCTTTGGAGATTATTTGTACCTGAGCATAGACGATACCCTATTTGCCTATGATGGCAGCCAATTGGAAAAGGTTTATCAAGATGATACCTTCTTTATTTCTTTTCTTTCGGCAGAAGGTGCTCATCTTTTAGTGGGTGTGGACTGTTCAGGCGAATGTATGGGTAAGGTCTTACTATTGGATGAGAACAATGCGATCCAGGAGGCGGGCAACTCTTGTGCTAATCATCCGCTATATGCCATCGAGACGCCTACGGGGCAGTTGTGGTTTGCCGATCAATGGCGGGATGTACGCGTAGCTAATGGCCCTAATGAATCTTGTTCGAAATTCAAATTTAACTCCCCTTTTACCGAATCAGCCCAGGATATCGTCGTTGATGATAATAAAGTTTATGTGGCCACAGAGCCAACTCTGGTCGACCCCGTTTTTCGCAGCGATGGATTTTTTGAGCTTTCCGAAGGGGATTGGACGGCCTATAATACGCGAAGCGTAGATGTATTTAAGCCAGACAATATGATCGCTTTCCATCGAGTTTTGGTCAATCCGATAAATAAGAAGGTGTATGCTGGAACTTTTTGGAATGGTTTGGTAGAGTTTGATGGAGGAAGTTTTGTGATTTACGATCGTGATAATTCTGCCCTGCAAGCTTCAACGGGTGATCCTAGCCGTGTGCGAATAGGCGGGATGGATTTTGATCAAGATAATAATTTGTGGATCAGTAATCATACCTCAGCTCGCCCGATCGTGGTGTATACCGCAACGGGGGAATGGTTTAATGACTTCCCCAGGGCGAGCAGTGGCCAGCCACTTCGCCAAATGGTTGTAGATGATAGCGGATTCAAGTGGTTTGCTATTGATAAGGGAGGCGTCTTAGTGTATGACTCAGGTGTTCTGGAAGACCCTAGTGACGATGAAGCGCGGATCATTAATTCCAGCAACAGTCAATTGCCTAATAATAATGTCAACTGTCTGGCAGTTGATTTGGATGGAGATGTTTGGGTGGGAACGACAGAGGGAACAGTCGTTTTTGAATGTGGTAATAATGTCTTGGATCCCAATTGTCAGGGTTCTCGTCGGATTGTAGAGGTAGGTGGTTTTAATGCCTTTCTTCTAGAAGATGAAAACATTCGAACGATTGCCGTCGATGGAGCCAATCGCAAATGGTTTGGTTCGGAAAGTGGTGTATTTGTCCAATCGCCTAGTGGGGAAGAGCAGATTACTTTTTTCAATAAGGAAAACAGCCCTCTTTTCGATAATGTCATCAACGACATTGCCATTAACTCACTCAATGGAGAGGTATTTATCGGTACGGCCAAAGGCTTGATCTCCGTCCGAAGTGATGCTATTGGAGGTGGGGTTGTTCATCAATCATCTGTTTATGCCTACCCCAACCCCGTTCGCCCTGATTATGATGGCCCTATTGCCATCACTGGCTTGGCGCGTGATGCTGATGTAAAGATCACGGATGTGAGTGGGCAACTGGTCTTTGAAACTACCGCCCTTGGTGGTCAGGCCATATGGGATGGTCGCGATTATAATGGCCGAAAAGCCAGCTCTGGCGTTTATTTGGTCTATGCAACCAGTACCCGGAATTCAGATAATCCAGATACGGCAGTAACCAAGATTTTATTTATGAATTAAGCTATAAGGTTAACGGCTTTATCAGTAAACAGAGGTAGCCAACACATGCTCATAATACTCTTCGTAGAGGGGTAAGATATTTTTAATATCGAATCGCTCCGCTTGCTGAAGCGCATTGGCGCGAAAGCGCTGTAGCATATCTTCATCGCTAAGGATGCGAATGGCATTGGCTGACATATTAGCGACATCTCCAACATCACTCAAAAATCCGGTCTCTCCCTCAATATTGACCTCTGGTAGTCCCCCTACATTGGTAGAAATGACGGGTACTTCGCAAGCCATCGCCTCCAGAGCGGCCAAACCAAAACTCTCGCTGCTGGAAGGCATGATAAACAAATCAGCGATGGCGAGTAATTCTTCAATGGCATCCTGTTTTCCTAAAAAACGGATTTCGTGGCAAAGACCAATTTGTCGACACAAGTCCTCCATTTTTTGTCGCTCAGGCCCATCGCCAATCAGCAATAGCTTAGAAGGAATTTCTTCATAGACTTTTTTAAATACATAAATGACATCCTCAACGCGCTTGACCTTACGGAAGTTTGAAGTATGGACCAAAATGCGTTCATTATTGGGCGCAATGGCTTTTTTGAAATGGTCCTTATTGAGCTTAGTAAATCGCTTAAAGTCAATAAAATTGGGAATAGCCTTAATGTCATTCTTGACATCAAAGTATTCATAGGTTTGTTGTTTTAGACTCTCGGAAACCGCTGTGACCCCATCCGATTTATTAATGGAGAAGGTAACCACAGGGGCAAAAGCTCGGTTTTTGCCTACCAAAGTAATATCCGTGCCGTGTAAGGTCGTGATGACAGGGACATAACGCCCTTCTGTTAAGAGAATCTTTTTGGCCATATAAGCCACAGCTGCATGGGGAATGGCATAATGAACATGAAGTAAATCCAGGTTTTCATACTTTACGACATCTACCAATTTACTGGCTAGGGCCGTATCGTAAGGAGGGTATTCAAAAAGAGGGTAGTCGGCATTACTGACCTCGTGATAAAATACATTCTCTTGAAAGGTATTTAATCTAGCTGGTTGACGGTAAGTAATAAAGTGAACTTGATGCCCATTGCGGGCCAGTCCCAATCCCAATTCTGTAGCGATGACTCCACTTCCACCGTAAGTAGGATAGCAAACAATGCCAATTTTCATATTTACTGCATAATTTTTATTCTGTTTTTATAAAACTATTTAGAAAGAAAATAGTTGTTTTCTGGACAGGGTGATCAAAAAATGAAATTCAATCTGGTCATAACAATTAGATTTCAAGTCTTGTCGCCCGCTCGCAACTTACTGATATTCCTTGTGTTTGTTGAACAATTCCAGTAATTTGCTGTTAAATGTTGAGATTCTTAGGATATGTTGTTTCCATTTAAGGAAGAATAATCAGGCATACCGCTTGCAAAAATAGACGCTTTGGCTGTATACTCTATCAAGGATTTGGAAAAGCTTTGTGGCATTAAGGCCCATACCATTAGGATATGGGAACAACGCTATGGCATCGTTATTCCAAAGCGCACAAGTACGAATATACGCTATTACCAAGACGAGGATTTAAAGATGCTACTCAACATTGCTTTACTCAATCGCAATGGTATCAAGATTTCGAAAATCGCTAAAATGTCGAAAATCGAGATTGCTGAAAAGGTAGCTGCCATATCCGAAATTAATTTTGAGTACAGTACACAATTAGATGCTCTGACGCTCTCCATGATCGAAATGGATGAATACAAATTCGATCGGATTATTTCTACTAATATCCAGCAATTGGGTTTCGAGCGCACTATTTTGGAAATTATCCACCCCTTCTTGGATAAGTTAAGCGTGCTTTGGTTGACGGGGTCTATTAATCCTGTACAAGAAAATTTTATGAGCTACCTGATTCGTCAGAAGATCATCTCTGCTATTGATCAGGAGCCTTTTACCTTAGGGCGGGAGGTAAAAAAGTTTTTTATCTACTTACCCGAAGGAGAAAATCAAGAGCTGAGTCTCTTATTGATGCATTACCTACTCAAATCGCGTCGCCATCAAGTGGTTTATCTGGGCTTGAATATTGGGATGGGCGACCTTCGCTACGCTTACGATCTGCACCAGCCGGATTTTATCTACACCATGATTACAGAGACCTATTCTCAACAGCCCGTTCAGCAGTACGTCGAACAATTGGCCGAGAACTTTCCCAACAGTCAAATTCTGCTTTCTGGTTATCAAGTCGTTTCACAGCCGCTACCCTCAAAAGATAATGTGATGATACTCGATAGTCTGGACCATACCATCAACTTTATTGATACCCTGTAGAAAGCAGCATTTCCAGCAAATCAAGTAAGAAATATTATATTCTCGTTCAAAAGCTTAAATTTGTACGGACTCAACCCTTAATTTTTCATCACAAATACTGGTTTCAATGAAAACGCTGATCAAACTATCCCTACTCTTTTTTGCATTTGGCCTAATGATGACGGCCTGCTCCAACAACAATAACAGTAGTGAAGCTGCTGAAACGGGCGACGCCGTGGGTGATGCCGCCACCGTACCAGCTACAGCCACCAACTATGCGATCAATACAGCAGAAAGTGTGATTAACTGGACTGGCAGTAAGCCAACAGGCAGTACGCATATCGGAACGATTAAATTATCCGATGGTCAGCTGTCTATGAATGGCGATGAGCTTGCTGGTGGTTCCTTTACCATTGATATGAACTCTTTGGCGAATCAAGATCTACCCGAAGATCAAAGAGGTGATTTGGAAGGACACCTTAAGACAGAAGACTTTCTGGATGTAGCCAATCACCCAAAAGGTACCTTTGTTCTTACTAGTGCTTCTAAAGTTGCGGATAAGCCTAATATCACCCACAATATCAAGGGAGATTTGACCCTTCGTGGTGTGACTAAGAACGTTAGTTTTGATGCTAATGTCGCAGTCATTAATAATACCATTAGAGCGGTAACACCATCCTTTACCATCAATCGTACAGAATGGGGAATCAACTACAACTCTGGAATATTGGGTACAGTAAAAGACAAATTAATCGATGATGACATCGCATTGGTCATTAGTTTGAGTGGCTCAACAGCCAACTAGTTCTAATTTGATCTTGGCTTAAAGGCCACTGTTGAAAAGGCATTTTCTGCGTATTGCAGGAGATGCCTTTTTGATTATTTACCAATCCCGCTTCTGCTCAATAAGATTTCCCCAGAAGGATATATTAAAATCAAAACTAATTTTTATTAACTTAGAAGCGATTCTTATATGATTTCGAACCTTTCTGCAAATGGATTTTAGGCGCTTATTTGATATTCTTCCCTATCAACAGGCGAGGTATCCGCAAAAAATAGCTCTTGCTCATAAACAGGAGCTTAAGTGGAAACACTACTCGGCGGAGGAGTGCCAACAAGAGATCAATCGCATCAGTGCGGGTTTATTGGATATGGGACTAAAGAAAGGAGATCGCCTGGCCATTATGACCCATATCGGAAGTCCGCAGTGGAATTTTCTGGATATTGGTATGCAGCAGATTGGTTTAGTAGTGGTAGCCATTCACGCCAATTTTCAAACAGCTGATCTAAAACATATTTTTAGAGACGCAGCGATCAAATACTGTTTTGTTTCCACTCGGGTTTTATACGATAAGGTAGCCGCCCTTCAAGAGGAGGTCAAAACACTCAAGAAAGTATATACCCTCCATCGAATCAGTGAACTACCGAATTACACGGATATTTGTAGAGAGCCCATGGCTGAACATCTGGCTGATTTCCAGGGTTTAAAAGCGGCTATTCACGAAGATGATTTGGCTACCATTATCTATACCTCTGGAGCGACGGGTAAGCCTAAAGGCGTTATGCTTTCTCATAAAAACATTGTCAGTAATATCAAGTCGATCATGCCCTTGGTACCGATCAACTGCGATAAGCGAACCCTGAGCTTTCTGCCACTCAGCCACATATTTGAACGCATGGTGGTGTATACCTATATGGCAGTAGGAGCTTCTGTTTTTTACGCAGAGCGAGCAGATATTGTCATGAAGAACCTAAAGGAAGTACGACCTCATTATTTTGTCTGTGTTCCTCGACTGCTGGAGAAGATGTATGACGGTATTTTGGAAGCTGGGGAGCAGAAGGGAAAGATAGGTCGTCGGATACTCAAATGGGCCTTGGATATTGGTGAGGCTTATCGAGGCAGTCGCAGAATGGCCCCTTTATACTGGGGAAAGCTTCAGTTGGCGGATTTATTGGTTTTTCGCGCCTGGCGTCGGGCAGTTGGCGGACAGGTACAGGGGGTCATCGTTGGGGCAGCAGCTTTGCAGCCCAAACTAGGACGCTTATTTTCGGCTGCTGGTATTGATATTCGCGAAGGCTACGGTTTGACGGAAACCTCTCCAGTAATCGCATTTAATCGCTTCGAACCTGGAGGGGTGAAGTTTGGAACCGTTGGGATTCCGATTCCAAGTGTAGAGATTCGCATCGACCAGCCCAATGAATCGGGCGAGGGAGAGATTTGGGTGAAGGGGCCTAATGTGATGATGGGTTATTTGGGCAAACCAGAGGAAACGGCAGCTGTGATGACTGAGGAGGCTTGGTTTAAAACAGGGGATATTGGCAAAATGGTGGATAAACGCTTTTTACAGATTACCGATCGCAAAAAAGACATCTTTAAAACTAGTAGTGGGAAATACGTGGCACCACAATTGGTCGAGCGAAAACTAATTGCCTCTCCATTTATCGAGCAGTGTATGGTCGTTGGCTTTAATCGTCCCTATGTCAGCGCTTTGGTTGTGCCATCATATCGAAGGCTTGAGCAGTGGTGTAAACGCCATAATGTACATTGGACCTCTCCCCAGTTTATGGCCATCAATCCCAAGGTGATGAGTTTTATGGATAAAGTGATTGAACAGATCAATGAAGATTTTAACCATACAGAAAGGGTAAAAAAAGTTCATCTACTACACCAACAATGGACGGTTGAGGCAGGAGAATATACCCCTACCTTAAAGCTTCGCCGACCCTACATTGCACAGAAATATGAAAAGGAAATCAATGCTATGTATTCTTGACCAGATGGAGGGATAAAACCGATCAAAAAGTAAAAAATATCTATTATCTTCACTATATTATTTCTTTCGATAATCAAATCACAAAATAATAGATATGGAAGTTAGCAGGCTCTTCGATTTCATGTACTATCAAAAGGAAAATTTTCCTCAACAGAGAGCTTTTGGTGGGAAAAAGGATGGCCAATGGGTCTACTATAGCACAGACGAAATAATTGATATGGCCAATAAGGTAAGCTGCGGCTTACTCAAATTGGGCCTAAAGCCAGGGGACAAAGTCGCCTTGATTACCTATATGAATCGCCCAGAGTGGACGATTATGGACCTGGGAATGTGCCAAATTGGTGTAATTAATGTCCCCGTCTATCCTACCATTAGCCCAGGAGAATACGAATACATCTTTAATGATGCAGGAGTCAAATACTGCTTTGTAGGAACGGGTGATCTATATGATAAAGTAAGTAAGGCAAAAGGACAACTAGAAAATCTAAAAGACATCTACACGCTCGATAAGCAGGAAGGGCGAAATTATTGGAAAGATATCTTTACGGATGAGGGAATGGAAGAAGTGCGAAGCATTATGTCAACCATTAAGCCCAATGATCTGGCTACCCTGATCTACACATCTGGAACCACTGGAAATCCCAAAGGCGTGATGCTCTGCCATGATAATATCGTAAGTACGGTAGAAGCGGTAAAAGAATTGCTTCCCATTAGTCAAGGGCAAATTGCATTGAGCTTTCTGCCTCTCTGCCACATCTTTGAACGCTCTGCGGCCTACTCCTATGCCTATAATGGTATTAATGTCGTCTACACAGGCACCGATAATCTCGGTGGAGAAACTGGTGACCTCCAACAGGTTAAACCCCACTTTTTCACTACCGTTCCCCGCTTATTGGAAAAGGTCTACGAACGCATCTACAATAAAGGCTTAGAACTCACGGGGGCTAAACGCAAACTGTTTTTCTGGGCCCTGGGCCTGACGGAAGATTATGACTACGAAAAGCAGTACGGCGGTCTATCGGGTATGCAAAGAGGGATAGCGGATAAGCTGATCTTCAGCAAGTGGCGCGAGGCCCTGGGGGGCCGAGTAGTGGGCATACTCACGGGAGCTGCTCCCTGTCCGGTAAAAATGGCCAAGGTCTTTTCTGCAGCGGGTATTCCCATCCGCGAAGGCTATGGCTTAACGGAAACTTCTCCTGGTTTGACCATCAATCGCTATGATAAGAATGGAGCGATGCTGGGAACCGTTGGTCCAGTATTGAAGGGCGTGGAAATTTTGATTGACGCTAGTGAGGGAGACTACCGCGAAGGGGAAGGCGAGATTTTGGCCAAAGGTCGGAATGTGATGATGGGCTACTACAATAAGCCAGATAAAACAGCAGAGGTTTTCAAAGAAATTGATGGCACACGTTGGTTCTGTACAGGCGATATTGGAAAGATGGTAAAAGGCCCTGGTGGGAATCCCTTTTTGAAGATTACCGACCGTAAAAAAGAATTGCTCAAAACTTCTGGTGGCAAATACGTCGCTCCCGCTCCGATAGAAAATAAATTCAAAGAAGATTTTCTAATTGAACGATTAAGGCGGAAACAAATTTTTGCTTATCGCCTACCACCATCATCTGTTCAATTAGAAAATAAATTCAAAGAA
>JBCBDH010000002.1:16202-29250 GCA_038529855.1 Bacteroidota bacterium
AGGCGATAAGCAAAAATTTGTTTCCGCCTTAATCGTTCCTGCAGAAGAGGCCCTAAAGGATTGGTGCGAAAAGAACGAGGTCGATTGGAATGACCTAAACGAGGTCGTTGAGCATCCAAAAGTACAGGCTTGTTATCAGGAAATCGTCAATAAATTTAATCCTGGATTTAGTCATATTGAGCAGATTAAAAAGTTCAAATTGTTGCCCACTTGCTGGGAGCCAACTAAGGCGGATGGCAGTAAGGCAGAGTTGACACCGACAATGAAGCTCAAACGCCGAGTAATTCTCGAAAAGTTCAGCAATGAAATTGACGATATTTATAAGATATAAAGACAAGCCGTTCTTCGACAAAAAACAAAAACGATCAAAGCTTCTCCATTATTGGGGAAGCTTTTTTATTGTCAAAGCATATTAATTTTTTTTAAATAGCGTATATGTCTGATAGTAATCGAATTATTACAAATAATACACCCATTTTGGAAGGGTTTTTGCTGCAAAAAAGAATTAAAGACTAGGTTTTAACTCTAGTCTTGACAAAAAACAAAAAACACGGATTATTGAACAATGAGCTATTTGACTAAGCTATTCCTTGCTTTGTTGCTTTTGGGATTATGGGCTTGTGGAGATAATATTGACCCCCCCGTTAAGCCTAGTGAGTTGACCAAAGCTAAACGCGAGCAATTAGGTGATCGACTTCGCCTTAGCATTGCTACTGACCAGGAGCTTTTCCCAGTGCTTCCGGCTATTCCTCCATACGACACCTCTGTTTACTGGTACATCCAAACACTTTATAATCAAGTTACCAATGTCATGCACCTAGATAAGCAATCGCCGGTTGCCGACCGCTGGGATTCTAGTCGAAAGTGGAGTGTGACGGTATTGGATAAGGAGAATCGAAATGCTTTTATCCTTCCAGGAGGGCATTTATACATCACCACGGGAATGTTGAAAGGAATGCGGGATGAGTACGAATTATACTATCTACTTGCCTTTGAGGCCAGTGTGATGAATGAAAAATATTTACTCAATCACTTAATTGCCAATTATAGTAGTACCGTCCTTAATAGCCTGGCTCTTGCCTCTCCATCTACCAGCAATGGCGCTATGGCAGAGTTTATTAGCCAGATGGAATTAGATCAGGAGGAAGTAAGGAGTTTAGATCTCATCACAGCAGAGCTGATTTGCGAGACATCCATCATAGACCCCAAAGGAATCATTCCCATTATCGAGTTTTTGGACCTCAGTGTCGACTGGTTAAAAAATCGCCCCAGCTATGGCAATCGCAGCGAGTATATTATGAATGAAATTAATACGCCCAGACAGGTAGAAAGCTGTGGAAATTTTAAAAGTAATGGCGGTTATCAGCGCTATGTTTTAGACAAATTGGAATAGCCCAAATAATAATTCCGGATCGGCCAAAGACCCATCCGGAATAATCAGTAGTATTTAGGGCATTCTTGTTGCTAGCCTTCGACTAAAGTACCCACCATTTCTCCTTTAATGATTCTGCTAAGGTTTTCTTTGCGATTGATATCGAAAACGATGATCGGCAAATTATTCTCTTTACAGAGGGTAAAAGCCGTCATATCCATTACACTTAGGCCAAGGCTGATGACTTTGGCAAAGGAAATACGATCGAACTTTGTAGCAGAAGGATCTTTTTCTGGATCAGCAGAATAGATACCATCTACCCGTGTCCCCTTCAAAATCACATCCGCATTGATTTCATTAGCACGAAGTGCTGCTGCTGAGTCCGTTGTGAAATAAGGGCTACCAGTACCTGCTGAAAAGATCACCACACGGCCCTTTTCCAGGTGGCGAATGGCTCGTCGGCGAATATAGGGCTCTGCGATTTGCTTCATCTCAATGGCGGTAATCAATCGGGTATATACGCCAGTACCTTCCAAGGCACTTTGTAGAGCCATTCCATTGATGACTGTGGCTAGCATCCCCATGTAATCTCCCTGCACGCGCTCAATACCCGATGCTTTGGCTTGTAGGCCCCTAAAGATATTACCGCCTCCGATAACGATGGCGACCTCTACGCCTTCTTTAACCAATTCCTTGACTTGTGCAGCATAGTGATGCAGCATATCAGAGTCGATACCAAATCCTTGCTCGCCCATCAGGGACTCGCCGCTAAGTTTGAGTAATATTCTTTTATACTTGATCATGTCTGGGTTGTAATTATATCAAAAAAAAAGCGAATTATTCGTCTAAATAATTCGCTTTTTTATTCATCATCGTTAAGGATTAACCTAAAGTTACATGTTTGAACTCCGTAACCGTTAGATCACCATCAAATCCTTTCAGGTAATCCCCTACGTTTTTCTTACTGTCCTTTACAAAGGCTTGATTGAGTAAGGTATTTTCTTTGAAGAATTTGTTGAGCTTACCCATCGCAATTTTTTCCAACATCGCCTCAGGCTTGCCTTGCTGGCGAGCTACTTCCATTCCAATTTCGATCTCCTTCTTCACAACGCTGTCGTCTACCTGATCTTTATTGACAGCGATAGGCTTCATAGCCGCTACTTGCATCGCTACATCTCGGCCTGGATCGTAGAAGCTGTTATCAGCTTTATTCAGACCTACCAAAACGCCTGCGCGGTAACCCATGTGAATATAAGGAGCAACCATAGCAGCAGAAATGTGCTCATAAGCGGATAGCTCGATCTTTTCGCCGATAACACCTACCTGCTCGGTTACTTTCTCACTAATGGTGATGCCTTCATAAGACTGAGCTAGTAAAGCATTCAAGTCAGCAGGAGTTGTTTCGAGCGCAATATTAGCAAATGATTTTGCGAGGTTGACAAAGTCCTCATTTTTGGCTACAAAGTCGGTTTCACAAGCCAACTTCACGATAACGCCACTTGTCTTATCTTCACTGACAATAGCAACAACAACGCCTTCTGTAGCATTACGATCAGCGCGTTTGGCAGATAATTTCTGTCCTTTCTTGCGCAAAATTTCAATCGCTTTTTCGAAGTCGCCTTCTGCCTCAGTCAGGGCTTTTTTACAATCCATCATACCAGCGCCGGTCTGCTCGCGCAGTTTTTTTACATCGGCGGCTGAAATTTTTACTGCGTCCATTGTGGAAATGATTTATAGCTGTTAGTGATTGATAATTTGTTTATTGACGCTTATCTAGCTTTTGGCGGCAGATTCGCGCTCTGTTTTTTGCTGTCTTCTTTCTTCCAATCCTTCTTTGACGGCCTGCGTTACATAATTAGTAAGAATACTAATTGACTTAGAGGCATCATCATTGGCAGGAATAGGATAGTCCACCATATTGGGATCTGCATTGGTATCGACAATACCAAAAGTACGCATGTTTAATTTGCGGGCTTCTGCCAAGGCAATGTGCTCATGGTGAATATCGATGATAAATACAGCGGAGGGTAGGCGATTGAGGTTGGCAATACCACCCAATACCTTCTCCAACTTATTTCTTTCCCGGGTTAACGTCAGTCTTTCCTTTTTTGTTACACTGCTCAAGCTACCGTCTGCCAGCATCCGATCAATATTATTCATTTTCTTGATCGACTTTCTAATGGTAGAGAAATTGGTCATCATTCCTCCCAGCCAGCGATCCGTAACGTAAGGCATATTAACAGAAAGTGCTGCTTTAGAAACAATTTCGCGAGCTTGCTTCTTGGTAGCAACAAAGAGGATTTTCTTACCAGAACGAGCAATCTGCTTCATAGCTTGTGCTGCGCGTTCCATGCACTCAGAGGTGCGATTGATATCAATGATGTGGATACCGCGACGCTCCATGAAGATATAGGGCAGCATTTTTGGGTTCCACTTTTTCTTTAGGTGGCCAAAATGTACACCAGCATCTAGGAGATCTTTATACGTGGGCTTTTCCATTTCTTATTAATAGAATTTGAAATTTTGCAATTGGTTGAACTCAAGCAGCCAAATAGCCTGAAAAAAGCTGGCTACTGTAGGCTTTTAGCATTCGAACTCTCCAGCCATTAACGCTTAGAGAACTGGAAGCTCTTACGGGCCTTGGGCTTACCGTATTTCTTACGCTCGACCACGCGGGCATCGCGGGTGAGGTATTTCTTATCCTTGAGCGGCTTGCGGAAGTCCTCATTGAGTTTAACCAGCGCTCTGGAAATTGCCATTCTCACGGCCTGCGACTGGCCTTTATAACCACCACCATTGACATTGACCTTGAGATCATAGATGTTTTCGGCTTCTACTGTCTTGAATGGATCAGTAATGTAAGCCTGTATGTGTTGCTGTGGGAAGTAATTGGTAAAATCCTTACCATTGACGACAATCTTACCCTCTCCTTTGGTGAGGTAGACACGAGCAACTGCCGCCTTTCTTCTCCCGATAGCATTAATCATTTCCATATGTAAAATTCTGTTTATCGGATTGACAGACCAAGGCTGTCAATGAGGGTTTAGAAATTGAAAGTTTCGGGTTTCTGTGCTTTGTGAGGATGCTCACTGTCCGTGTAGACAAACAGCTTCTTAAACATGGCGCGGCCCAATTTATTTTTGGGTAGCATTCCTCTGACGGCATGCTCAACAATAGCATATGGCTTTTTATCCATCATTTCCTGTGCAGTCCGTTTCTTCTGACCACCAGGATAACCTGAAAAAGTCAGGTACTCTTTCTTAGCCATCTTATTACCGGTGAAGCGGACTTTGTCAGCATTGACAACGATGACATAATCGCCTGTGTCGACATGAGGCGTGTAAGAAGGCTTGTGTTTGCCTTTAAGCACATGAGCAATCTTTGATGCTAGGCGTCCAACGACTTGATTTTCAGCATCAACGACATACCACTTGCGCTCTACCGTCTCCTTTTTGGCTGACTGTGTTTTGTAGCTTAAAGTATTCACTTCTTATCGTTTTAAATCAAAATAAATTCAATTGGAGATTGCCACAGATCCCATCTTCAACAAGACCTTTCGCAATCGGTGTGCAAAGGTACACTGCTTTATTCCAAAAAACAAGAGATTTTTCAAAAAAATACAAACAAAAAATACATAAGTGCTTGAAAAACAGTTGAAATTTCGCACAGTAATTTCAGTCGTTGATCATCTTGGTCCCTGAAATGAGGTCTGTTAGCAAGGAGGCTGAAGAAGAACAAGACCTCCAGCTGTCTACTGGTTCATTTAGGACTTCAGGGCCGGTCACAACCATTTAGCCCTTCTCTTGTTTCACATTGTATTTCCAAATGGCTAGACCGGTAACCTGTAAAATCACATGAATCAATTTCTTGGGCTAGCTATTTACTTTGCTTGTAAAGACCTAACTTTGTAAAACGCTTTGTCATGACACACAGGCTAAAAGAGATGGATGATAAACTGACCAGACCCTTAGTTCCCGACGATGATCCAACGGCGGTATCTCGAAAACGCGATCATATCGCTCTGGCTTTTGAATCGCAGATCAGAAAGGAGGGGATAGATAACCGTTTTTATTATGAACCTATTCTTTCGGGCCACCCAGAAAAGAACAGCTGGCCTGTTTTTTCGTTTTTAGAAAAGCAGATGAAAATGCCCCTTTGGGTATCCAGTATGACTGGTGGTACCAAAGAGGCTAATACCATTAATCACAATTTGGCACAAGCTTGTCGGGACTTTGGTATGGGGATGGGACTGGGTTCTTGTCGATCCTTGTTGTACAGCGACGAGTTTTTGGCGGATTTTAACGTTCGTTCGGTCATTGGCGATGATTTACCCCTTTATGCCAACTTGGGAATTGCGCAGTTGGAACAGTTGATTGATCGCAAGGAACTTTATCTCGTTGAGAAGCTGATAGAAAAGCTAAGGGCGGATGGACTCATTATCCATGTTAATCCACTACAAGAGTGGCTTCAGCCCGAAGGAGATCATTTTCGCCAGCCGCCGCTAAAAACAATTGAGCAGGTGTTGGAAACATTACCTTACCCCATTATCGTTAAAGAAGTAGGGCAAGGTATGGGCTACAAGAGTTTGAAAGCCTTGTTTCAATTACCGCTCGCGGCGATTGATTTTGCTGCTAATGGCGGGACTAACTTCGCCAAGCTGGAATTGCTGCGCAGCAACCCGGTCAAACGCGAAATATATAGCCATTTGGCCTTTGTTGGGCATAGTGCAGGAGAGATGGTGGATATGAGCAATCGCATCATTGAGGAGTTAGGAGATGACCTTCGCTGCAAGCAAGTGATTATCTCTGGTGGCATTGGCAATTTTTTGGATGGCTATTATTTAATTAATAAATTAGCTCTTACTTGCATATATGGTCAGGCTTCTGCGTTTTTGAGACATGCGCGAGGCTCATATGAAGACCTTTACGATTACGTAGGCGCCCAGGTACAGGGATTAGCTTTGGCTAAAGCCTATTTGAGCATAAAAAATCCAGATTAGGTTATGAAAAAATCGATATCCGGTTTTTCAAAGTTGTCTAAGAG
The DNA here is from genome assembly GCA_038529855.1 of Bacteroidota bacterium. Lineage (GTDB taxonomy): Bacteria > Bacteroidota > Bacteroidia > Chitinophagales > Saprospiraceae > JBCBDH01. The sequence goes on from JBCBDH010000002.1 coordinate 22,618, forward strand.
GGGAAAACTTCGTTGGATTGTCGAAAACTTCTTTAAAGACCCAGAAAATGTCATGCGTGAGCTGATGAGTTTCTGGCATTCCAATGAGGAGCAGCAAAGGATTTTCGATGGCTTTAGTGAAAATACGATCAGCAATTATTTTCTTCCTTACGGGGTAGCGCCCAATTTTATCATCAATGGACGTACCTATTGCGTACCTATGGTAATTGAGGAAAGTTCTGTAGTGGCGGCGGCATCGAGTGCGGCTAAGTTTTGGATGACCAGAGGTGGTTTTCAGGCAGAGGTTATCGCAACTCGAAAGGTAGGGCAAGTCCATTTTTCTTGGTCTGGCGAATTTGCCAAGCTCACTGCTCTTGCTGAGCAATTAAAAGAACGTCTACTGACTGATGCCATTCCACTGACGAGAAATATGAATCGTCGGGGCGGTGGTGTACTAGATATCCAATTGCTCGATATGAGCCATTTGGAGCCAGATTATTATCAGATCAAGGTCGAGTTTGAGACCTGTGATTCCATGGGGGCCAATTTTATCAATTCCGTTTTGGAGGAATTTGGTAGTTCTTTAAAGGCATTTATTGAAGAGTCGCCACATTTTACAGGATGGGATAGGGAGGTCAATATCATTATGGCCATTCTATCCAATTATACCCCTGAGTGTCTGGTCCGCGCCTCTGTAGAATGTCCAGTTGAGGAGCTTGGGGATTTTCCAGAAGGAATGGATGCTTGGTCTTTTGCCGAAAAGTTTTGCAAAGCAGTCCGCATCGCCCATGTCGATCCCCATCGGGCAGCTACCCACAATAAAGGTATTTTTAATGGAGTTGATGCAGTCGTTTTGGCTACAGCCAATGATTTTCGTGCAGTTGAAGCTTGTGGTCACACCTATGCGGCTCGGGACGGTCAGTATCGAAGTTTGAGTTACTGCACCATTGAAAAGGGACAATTTAAGTTTTGGCTGGACCTACCCATTGCTCTGGGTACTGTGGGTGGTTTGACAAAATTGCACCCTATTGCCAAGCGCTCGCTAGAATTGTTGGACAACCCAACAGCTCAGGACTTGATGATGATTATTGCTGCAACCGGGCTGGCGCAAAATTTTGCAGCACTTCGTTCTTTGGTGACAACAGGTATTCAAAAAGGGCATATGCGTATGCATCTAATGAATATTCTAAATCACCTGGAAGCTTCTGAAAAAGAAGTGAAGGCCGCCTTAGTTTATTTTAAAGACAAGGTAGTCTCTTTTACCTCTGTACGCGAATTCCTGGATCAGGTAAAAAAGAATGAAGGGCTTTTGGTGTACAAAAACAAGTGAAAGCCCTTGTTCGCTACCTCTATTGATTACCGCATAAATGCCAGCATGGAAGCTAGCGAGGGTCAACTAAAGACCTATTGTTTAAAAGCCCGTCAAGTAGTTGCTCAGGTAGCTGGGTTTATCCAACAAGAGTTGGGTAAGGTAGCTGCCGCCGATATCATTACCAAGGATGTAAATAGCTTAGTCTCCTATGTCGACCGGCAAGCGGAGGAGCAATTGGTTGAAGCACTGGGTGCCATCCTTCCCCAAGCGACCTTCCTTACAGAAGAAGAGACTGTCAAAAGCCATCGCGGCGAATGGCAATGGATTATTGACCCACTTGATGGCACGACCAATTTTTTACATGGTCTACCTTTTTTCTCCATAAGTGTTGCCCTTCAACACCAAAATCAGATGGTGCTGGGAATTGTCTACGAAGTTAACCGCTCAGAGTGTTTTTATGCTTGGAAAGGTGGAGGAGCTTGGCTAAATGATCGCCCCATTCAGGTGAGCCAAAACCCACTTTTGCAAGATGCCTTGATCGCTACGGGCTTTCCTTATTACGACTATAGTCAAATGGCTAATTACCTCAGCGTTTTTCAACAATTGATGCGACAAACGCGTGGAATTCGGCGTTTTGGTTCGGCAGCGCTTGATTTGGCTTATGTAGCCTGTGGCCGTTTTGATGCCTATTTTGAATATGGCTTGAACCCCTGGGATGTGGCAGCTGGTTTGCTGATTATCGCTGAAGCAGGGGGCCAATTAAGCGATTTTCAAGGGGGCGAAACCCACTGGCAGGGGAAATCAGTTATTGCCTCTTCCAAGGCTTTATTCCCCCAATTCAGCGGACCCATCCAGCTGGCATTTGCAGAATAATTTTCATTTTTTTTCCAAATATTGTATATTGCAAGTATTCTGTTCAAGAATGCAGCCTTTCGTAAATTCCTATCTATAATACCTCAATCGGAATTGATATCCAACAGAGCGTATTTCGCATTACACACCAACTTATCAGTTGACCTAATAAAATAGATACTCCAGTATCTTCCTCCTATTGTATTGTCCAAAATGAAGTGGACAAATGTACCAATAAGGACTGGAAGTGTATTGCTCGATTGTTAACCCTAAATATAAATTTATGAAAAGGCTTATCGTATTATCTCTATTTATTTCAGTCCTTTGGGACAATGCTTTTGCCCAAGGGAATGCCTTGATTTTTGATGGCAACGACGATTACATCCAAATCGACGACTACGCCTTGAGCGGCGAATTTACCATCAGTTTTTGGTACAAAGCAGGTGATTTTAATAATGGCAATTTTGATGATCGCATCGTTGCCTTTGGACCTACCAATCGTTTGGAGATTGGCTTAGGAGAAGCGAATTGTGGAACGGAGAACCTCTGGTTTTATGACGAAGTAGCAAATTTACAAGACTGCCACGACCTCAATGTTCGAGATGGGCGTTGGCATCATATTACTTTTACTGTAAGAGGACCCAATCGAATTATTTATTTTGATGGAAACATCATTGGTGGCTATTTGGCGGATACAGAATTTGCCTATGGCCCAGATCTCAGGATTGGTGCTTGGACAGGAGCTCTGAGCACCCATACCTTCTTTAGGGGAGAGTTGGATGAACTGCGCATTTGGTCAGAAGCCAGAACACAACTGCAGATACAGCGCTATATGAATTGTGAGATGACGGGTTCAGAACAGTGTTTGGATGCTTATTATTCCTTTAATCAGGGAGAAGCAGGAGTCAGCAATACTTTGGATAGCCTCTTTGACCAGACAGGGGCTAATCGCCATGGGGAGTTGAGGAATTTTACACTCAATAACACGATATCCAACTGGATTAACTCAACGGCGGATCTCAGTGGCGAATGTGAAAATGTTGCCTGCCTGACTACTAGTACCAAAGATTTCGACCATTTAGCCGTTCAGGTTTTTCCCAATCCTTCGCAAGGACTTTTTGAACTACGTGTGGATATCCCCTATTTAGCTCGCTACCGCCTAAGTAGTATCTCTGGCCAGCAAATTCAGGAGGGATTTATAGATGGGGATCAAATCCTGGATTTACAGAACCAGCCTGATGGTCTTTATTTATTGGAAATAATGGTTGGCGAGTCATTCCATGTGACTAAGCTGGTTAAGCAAAGACAATAAGGTCAATTGGGGCGCTTGGTCTATGGGGCAGACCTATTGATCGAACAAAGCTAAAAAAAGTAGTATATTGACTTACCTTGCGATGCCTGTACTTGCTTTGGCGAGGTAATCAATATGCTTTTTTATGAATCTTTCGCAGAATATCAAGATTGCCCTTCAGTCAGTTCGTTCAAATTTGTTGAGAGCCATTCTCACCATGTTGATCATTGCTTTTGGTATTATGGCCCTGGTCGGTATCTTGACGGCTATTGACGTAGCGATTTATTCTCTGAGTGATAATCTGTCGAGTATGGGGGCTAATTCTTTTACCATCCAACCCAAAAGAGATCGCGTTTCTGGTAATCGAGGTGGCAGACAGTCGAAGATCGCAGAACCAATTAGCTTTAAGCAAGCGATGACTTTTCAAGAAAAATTCAATTTCCCCGCAAAGGTAACGGTATACATGGATGCTACTGGCATCGCTATGGCCAAATACGGCAAGGAAAAGACCAACCCCAATGTCAAGGTCGTAGGGATTGATGAAAATTACTTGTACGTCAAGGGTTATGATCTGGAAATCGGTCGGAATTTCACCCGATCTGAAGTGCAAAGAGGCAGCAATGAGATTATCATTGGAAAGGACATTGTCGATATCCTTTTTGATAAAAAGCCAGATAAAGCCATCAATCAGGTCATTGCAGTGGGGAATGTGAAGTATCGAGTCGTGGGAGTCCTAGCCTCCAAAGGTTCGAGTATTAATTCCAATAGTGATCGAGTCGTTTTGGCATCTCTTCCCATCACCAGACGCTATTATGGTTCTGCTAATAAAAACTACAATATCAATGTCTCGGTCTTAAATGCAGAGGATATGGGAGCAGCAGAAGCCACCTCTATTGGTTTGTTTCGAAATATCCGTGGGCTTAAGCTGAGCCAGGAAAATGACTTTAAGATATTCAAAAGCGACAGTCTGATCTCTATTATCAAAGACAATACTTCTACCCTTCGACTATCTGCTGTGGGAATTGGTTTGATTACGCTCCTTGGAGCTGCCATTGGTTTGATGAATATCATGCTGGTTTCCGTGACAGAGCGAACCCGAGAGGTAGGTATTTGTAAGGCACTAGGGGCTACTCGACGCAACATTATGGTTCAGTTTCTGACAGAGGCCGTTGTGATCTGTCAATTGGGAGGCTTATTTGGTATCGTGCTGGGGATCATCATTGGCAATTTGGTTACCTATGCATTGGGGGGTAACTTTCTCATACCCTGGGAGTGGATATTATTGGGAATCACTACCTGTATGTTTGTCGGTTTGCTTTCTGGCTTATACCCAGCCTACAAAGCGGCCCGACTCGATCCTATCGAATCGCTTCGTTACGAATAGATTTGTTACTGGATGATGTGGAATATGCTATTTTTGCGAACCAGTCGTGAAAAGAGAATTCATCATCAACATTGTTTTTCTGATCTCCATTAATTTGTTGATCAAGCCCTGCTATATCTTTTTGATTGATTTGGGGGTGCAGAATGAGGTGGGGGCCGAGCAATATGGGCTTTATTTTGTGCTACTTAATTTTTCCTATCTCTTTCAGATCATCAATGATTTTGGTATTCAGAACTTCAATAATCGCAATATTGCGCAGCATCGGCAGCTTTTGGACAAATACGTCCCTAATATTCTGGTATTAAAGGCTTTATTGGCATTACTGTATTTGGCACTTGTCCTGACTTTTGCCTTTTTGAGCGGTTATGCATATGATCTTTTTCCGCTACTTCTACTGATTTCATTTAACCATATTTTGATCGCTCTGAACTTCTATATTCGATCCAATTTATCGGGTTTGGGATTGTATCGACTTGATAGCTTGCTGTCGGCCTTGGATAAGTTGCTGATGATTTTTATTTGTGGATTTCTTTTGTTCTCGCCTGCTTTTGAAGGGCAGTTTCAGATCATCTGGTTTGTCTATGCCCAAACGGCTTCGCTGCTCTTAACCATCAGTATTGGCTTTATTTTGGTCAGTCGGCGATTAGAGCGACTGCAATTTCGCATCCGCCCAGCCTTTTTGCTCTTTATTCTCAAAAAAAGCTATCCCTATGCATTGGTTATCTTTCTCATGACGGTTTACACACGCATTGATGGCGTGATGATCGAGCGATTATTGGAGGATGGGCGCTATCAGGCGGGGGTCTATGCTTCGGCCTATCGGCTATTGGATGCCAGCAATATGATTGGTTTTTTGTTTGCTGGCTTGTTGTTACCCATGTTTGCGCGGATGATTCGTCTGGGAGAGTCAGTATATGAACTCATGGTCTTGAGTTGGCAATTGATTTGGGCAGGGGCGATTAGTTTGGCGATTATAAGTTTCTTTTTTCAGGAGGAGATTACGCAGCTATTGTATGTAGAAGCGACGCCTTATTGGGGAGAGGTATTGGGGTATTTGATGTTTAGTTTTATCGCGGTAAGTGGTACTTATATCTTTGGTACGCTACTGACGGCTAATGACAGTTTGCGCAAGATGAATGCGATTTTTATCATTAGCATTGTCCTTAACATTGTCCTTAATGCTTATTTCATTCCGATTGAAAAAGCGGCAGGAGCAGCCAAGGCTACCGTATTAACGCAGTTTTCTGCGCTGATTGGGCAAATGTACTTAGTTTGGAAATTATTTCCTTTTCAGCTAGATGGCTGGTTATTGGGGCGCTTTGTATTTTTTGTGATTTTGGTGAGTGGCTTAACTCATGGCATATATGATCAGCTAGTTTTGGAATGGCCTATTCGTCTGGTACTGTCCTCCGCAGGAGCTGTTTTGGCTGCTTTTGTTTGTCGGCTTATAGATGTAAGGGCCATCCGCCGACTTTTGGCCGATCGCCAGACAGAATAGGCAGCAATACAGGCCAATCGACAGTTTTTAGTTAAGCTTTATAACGGTTCTGCAAAAAAAAAGGCCAAATTATCTACTTTTGCGCCTGTAAAAATTTCAATATGGATCATAAGGAAAATTTATTGGGCGTATTGAGTACGATTTTCCGATGGAAAAAGCCCATTATCTATATCTGTGGAATTGCAGCGGTAGGGAGTGTTTTGATTTCACTGTTGCTTTCTAATTACTACGAATCAACGACGCTCTTTTATGCAGCAAGCCCCGACCTGGCCAAACCACCTGCCGTAGGGGACGAGATCAAAGAGAAGGACTACTAT
>JBCBDH010000003.1:0-28006 GCA_038529855.1 Bacteroidota bacterium
CTTTTTGGTTTTTTGAGGCTTTGCGATCAATCAATTGATTGACAGCGAATAGCTCTGACTGGATTTCCGATTGTTGGGGTCTTTGGATAGATAGCACATCCAGCAGTTGCTTGGCCTGTTTGATACTTGGCTGTTTTTCGGGATGCTCTCCAATCCAGCGTTCCCAGAAGCGCTGATCTTCCTCTTTCTGATACAGATAATAATTTTGAAAAGATTGAGATGCAGCAAAATCTTCTGCTTTATAATCGAGGTAATTCATACAGAAATTTTGAACGTTTATAAGGTAGTGTTCAGAATTCCCGATTTTTACCATGAAAAAATGGAAAAAAATATAGGCCAATCATTATGTGATTGGTCAAAGGGCTGATAACCAGTGGCTAATGTCGATTTATGGCATCAAAAAAAAAAGTTGGAAGAGCATGGATTTCTTTAAAATCTTGAGAGCAGTGTGCATCTGGTTGTAGATAGTTCGTTTTTGAGCGGCTGTTTTTTCAGCGATTTCTTCATAAGACAAATCCTGAAAAAAGCGCAGTTCGATGATCTCTTTTTGGCGATTGGTGAGTTGGTTAAAAGCCGCTTTTAGTTTTTCTTTTTGCTCTTGGGTCTGTTGTTGTTGGATCAATAGGCTTTCGTAGGAAGGGCTAGCTTGGTCGCTTTGGACAAGGGGGGCAGCCTTGGCATTTGGCTGATTTAAAGACTTGATGATCTTTCGACGAAGAATTTGTTGAAGATAGGCCAGTGGATGTTGTACCTCTCTCAGGCGCTCTCTTTTTTGCCAGATTTCAACAAAGAGGTCTTGAAGATGATCTTTGACCAAATCGCGATGGGGATGTGTGCGTAGGCCAGCCAGCAGCAAAGGGGTGTAGGTTTGGACAAAAAGCTGCTCGAAGGCGCTCCGGTCGCCTTGGATCATAGCTTGCCAGCACTTACCTATATCATTTTGCTTTTGCATAAGTTTCATACCTACCAAAAAGAAAGACTAGTAATGGACTTAAGCAGCCTTCTTATCGGTCATTTATTAAAGATAGGATTTATCTTTTAGAAGATGGGCGCATAAATGGGGAAATGCTGGCTTCGGTAGGGAAAGCGCTATTTTAAGCGAAGGCTTGATCCGCTTTTAAAGATATCCCCCTAGCTTATTTGGAAATTAGCCCAATACCATTTAGCTTCAAGTTTAAATCCTCACCTTTTACAAATCCCGCTCATCGAGCGAGGCAACGATCTACCCTTATCATGACCCATCCCCAACTAAAGGATGTCCCCGAAACCATGCTTTGGACCCTGCACAATAGAGCGACCGAAGCGGCCCGACAAGATGGCATCATCAAAGACGATAAGGCCATTGAAATATATCGTGCCATTGACTACGATTACGAAAAAAGCTTTGGCAAAGCCGAACCCTCTCATGCCATTCGCTCCCTGATTTTTGACGAAGGCATTCGCCGCTTTTTGGCTCGCTATCCCCATGCCTGTATCGTCAATTTAGGCGAAGGATTAGAAACGCAGCGTTTCCGGTTTAAGAATGACCAAGCGACTTGGATCAGTGTAGATCTACCAGAGGCAATTGCCATAAGAGAGCGATTTATACCAGCGGATGAAAGACATTTGCATGTGTCTGTTTCTGCATTGGATAGGGCCTGGTTTGAGCTGGTTCCAAAGGATCAAGCCCTATTTGTCACGGCTCAAGGCTTGTTTATGTACCTCAAAAAAGAAGAGGTCAAGTCCTTGATCCTCGATATTATCAATACCTTTTCAAAAGGAGGAATCATGTTTGATACGATACCCATTTGGTTATCGAAGAAAACAATGTCTGCGGAAGGCTGGAAAAAAACAACAGATTATGTGACTCCTCCTATGCCTTGGGGCATTAATAGAGATCAAATACCTACAATCAAACAATGGTCGCCCAAGATTCAAACGATCAGCGAGCAGCCCTATCGTTTTCCAAGAGGTATCATCAAGTGGATTTACAACACCTATTTGTCTATACCCATACTCAATCGCTATGCACCCTGTATGGTCCAACTTGAGTTTGAATAAATAATCAACAAATAATGAAAAAGATATTAATCTTTAGTCTTGTTTTTTTATGGCTATTCCCTGTGGCGTTTGGGCAAAGCGGCAGCTTTAGCGAATACCAATATACCTGTAAAGATGGGGTAGCGCGTCCTTACATTATTTACAGTTCGAAGAAAACTGCGGAGCAGGAAAAGGCCCCTTTATTGATTTATTTGCACGGTGCCATTTCTAATAAAAGTTTGAAGAAAGACCCGCTGGCTTACATCAAAAAATCAAAGCTGCTCTCTCTGGCAGATAAAGGTGCTTATCACCTCCTCTTTTGTTATGGGCAAAAAGGGGCAACTTGGTTTGATACCGTGGGCATGGACATGGTGATTGGAGAAATGGAGGAGGTGATCCAAAAATTAAATATTGATGAGCAAAAAGTATTTCTATCTGGCTTTTCAGATGGAGCCTCAGGGGTACTGTATTTTGCTATGGTCCATCCAGCCCCCTTTGCTGGATTTATCGCCATGAACGGCCACCTCAAGGTAGCCAATAACCTAGGCCATACCGATCTCTTTCCCGCCAATATGAATGGCAAGGCCCTCTACATCATCAATACCCAATCGGATGTCCTCTATCCCCTTCACCAGGTTCGACCCACCATCACCTATTTAAAACAATACAACCCAAACATTACCTTCAAGACCCCAGAAGGTAATCACGAGATGAGCTATCTAGAGGCAGAAACCGCTTCCCTCATTGCCTTCATCAAAAAGAACCAAAGGATGCCCTTGAAAAAGATAAGCTGGGAAAGCTCCGACCCCTCCAGCTCTGCGATCGACTGGCTATCCATTGTACAGATAGATAGCCTCTCAAAAGAATCCAAAGACTGGCACCAACCCTATCAACTCCAAGTCTTCAATGACAAAGCCGATTTTGGATTAAAATACGACTATAGTTATCCTGGTCCAGGGCTCAAAGTCAGCGGCTTTAAAAACGACACCTGCACCGCTAAACGAATGGGTATCCAAAAGGATGATCTCCTCATGATGATGGAACAAGATAGTATGAGTTCTCCTTATTCCCCTTACTACTACGTCGCCAAAAAGAGAGCAGGCGACAGCACTTCCCTCACCGTCCAAAGAGCGGATCAAACGCTGGAATTCAAAGGGGTTTTCAATCCAGGCCATTACTACGAGGTCTTTGAACAGCAGCAAGCATCTGCGAAGCTTTTTGCTTATCGAAAAGGTAAGAAGCTGGTGGTGACGACTTCGAAGGTTGCCGCTTTTCGCATTGATTTTGATGAGATGGGCGGGAAGGAAGTTCGGGAAATGGAGGTAAATGGGGAGGGGTATGAAAGTAGCTTTCGGGGAGTGGAGGTGATTAAGACGGAGTAGCCAATACGATTATTTTAGTGGTGACCTCTCTATTGTACTTACATCATCGAAAAGAAAAAGCCTCCATAAGTCATTCACTTATAGAGGCTTTTAACTATTCTCTGAGGTCGGGAGCGGATTCGAACCGCCGTACAAGGTTTTGCAGACCTCTGCCTAACCGCTCGGCCACCCGACCATTTTTACTTTTCCGAAATCCAAAGATCGTTTTCTTTTCATTGATTTCGGATGGCAAATATAAGGGATTTTTTAACATCCCGCTTAAATTCTTTTTAGCTTAAACGAAAAAATAAGGCAGAGGTTCCGTCCCCTACAGGCTTTTGAGGAAAAAGTAGGTAAAATGTTGTTTGAGAGGGTATCCCTGCTTTGGGATTGACAAAAAAGGGGGAGCGGTGGAATATGTGGGCTTTATGACTTAATTTTGCGCCTCAAATTTCCGCTGCTTTATGGACTCAATGGAAGTAAAAAACCAATTTGAACATCATTATGGGAAGGTGGAGGTCGCCGTTCGGGCGCCTGGCCGAATTAATTTGATTGGGGAACATACCGATTATAATGATGGACTAGTGTTGCCCGCTGCTATTGATCGAGAGCTGAGTATTATGATTAGGGCTAATGGGCAGGCGGTTTGGCGCTTGTCAGCGCTTGATTTGTCGGCGACGGCGACGATTGCCTTGGACCAGACAAGCGTACCAGAGGCATCTTGGGCGACTTATTTTTATGGCCTTATGCAGGCCCTAAAGGCTAAAGGTTATGACTTTGGAGGAATTGATTGTGCTTTGGGCGGAACTATACCCGTAGGGGCAGGTTTATCTTCTTCCGCGGCGATTTGTTGTGGATTTGTTTTTGGGCTGGACCAATTGTATGGTTGGGGGATGAGTCGCTTGGAGATGGCAAAGATTGCGCAGTCTGCAGAGCATGCGGTGGGGATTAATTGTGGATTGATGGATCAGTATGCGGTATTGTTTGGTCAGGATGGGCAGGTGATTCAGTTGGATTGTCGAGTGGATAGGCATCGCTATTTTCCAGTGGATATGGGGGATTATCAATTGGTGCTTTTTAATAGTATGGTGAGTCATAGTTTAGCAGAATCAGGCTATAATGATCGACGGGCTTCTTGCGAGAAAGTCTTGGCGCATATTCAAAAGGCTCATCCTGAGATTTTGAGTGTACGCGATATTAGCTTTGACTTGTTGCAGCGTTTTGAGGGGCAATTGTCAGCTGTTGATTTGCAGCGGGTGACTTATGTCTTAGAGGAAAATGAGCGGGTTCGGCAGGCCTCCAAAGCCTTGGCGGAAGGGCGATTGGCCGATTTTGGACAATTGCTGTATGCTTCTCATGAAGGATTGAGTAAGAAGTACGAAGTAAGCTGTGAGGAGTTGGATTTTTTGGTGGATTTTGTTCGAAATGCTTTTCCCAGTGAGGTCTTGGGAGCGCGAATGATGGGAGGAGGCTTTGGAGGCTGTAGTATTAATTTAATTGATAAGGGGGCTGTAGATCTGGTGACCCAGGCTGTTCAAAAGGCTTATCAGGAGAAGTACCAGATATTGCCCGATGCTCATCAGGTGAGTATTCGGGATGGGGTTTCGCTCATGGGCTAAATAAAGGAGCGGCTGATCATTCTGATAATGACCAACCGCTTAGTTTATCTTTCTGTATTACAGATCAAATTTAATCCCTTGTGCCAATGGCAAGGCTGTACTGTAGTTAATGGTATTAGTTTGTCGGCGCATATAGGCTTTCCAGGCATCAGAACCACTTTCGCGGCCGCCGCCTGTTTCTTTTTCTCCACCAAAAGCACCTCCAATCTCCGCTCCGCTCGTACCGATATTGACATTGGCAATACCACAATCTGAGCCAGTTGTAGATAAGAACAACTCTGCTTCGCGCAAATTATCTGTCATAATTGCTGAAGAAAGTCCCTGAGGAACATCATTTTGCAAAGCAATCGCCTCACTCAATTCTTTGTATTTGATCAAATACAAAATCGGTGCAAAGGTTTCGTGTTGTACGATATCATAGCTATTTTCTACCTCGGCAATGCAAGGCTTGACATAACAGCCACTTTCGTAGCCCTTGCCCTTGAGCACACCACCTTTTACCAACAGCTGACCACCTTCTTCGCCCACACGATTGATGGCATTTAGGTAATTTTCAACAGCATCTTTATCAATGAGAGGGCCAACGTGGTTTTTGGTATTGAGTGGATTGCCGATCTTGAGTTGTTTGTAGGCTTTGGCCAAACTCTTTTTGACTTCGTCGTAAATGCTCTCGTGGATGATTAGTCGACGAGTAGTGGTACAGCGTTGGCCAGCTGTTCCCACGGCGCCAAATACTGCTCCTGTCAAAACCAATTTCATATTGGCATTGGGGGTAACAATGATGGCATTATTACCGCCTAATTCAAGCAGGCTACGACCCAAGCGCTCCGCTACGGTTGCTCCTACTATTTTACCCATCCGTGTACTACCCGTAGCAGAAATCAAAGGCAGTCGCTTATCTGTTGTCATGTATTCACCAACGGTATAATCGCCATTGATCAAACAGCAAACGCCCTCAGGCACCTTATTGGCTTTTAGGACGGAGTGGAAAATTTGCTGGCAAGCAACTCCACAAAGCGGCGTCTTCTCAGAAGGCTTCCAAATACAAACATCTCCACAAACCAGAGCGATCATGGAATTCCAGGACCAAACAGCTACTGGAAAGTTAAAAGCGGAGATAATTCCCACAATGCCCATTGGATGCCACTGCTCATACATGCGATGGCTAGGGCGCTCAGAATGCATGGATAATCCATACAGTTGACGAGAAAGTCCAACAGCAAAATCACAGATATCAATCATTTCCTGCACCTCGCCAAGTCCCTCTTGAAGACTCTTGCCCATTTCATAAGAAACCAATTGCCCTAAAGGCGCTTTGTATTTGCGCAGTTGCTCGCCGTATTGACGGACGATTTCTCCGCGTTTTGGAGCGGGAATTTCCCGCCATTTGATAAAGGCTTTTTGTGCCGCTTTGACGACGCGATCGTATTCGCGACGAGAAGTAATGCTGACTTTGCCAATCAATTTGCCATCTACAGGCGAATAAGATTCGATATAGGCTTTTGAAGAGGCCGTAGATTTGAGTCCTGTACTGGTTCCATTATTGACTTTTTTGAGTCCCAGTTTTCGGAGAAAAGTTGTATTCATGCTAATAGGTTTAAAAGGTAGTTGGGCTAAAATTTGGGATTAGCCATTCAAATGAACCGCAAATTTAGCAAAAAAACATCTTTCATGCTGACGGGAAAAGAGGAGAGCGCTCCTTTGGCTTTTAAGACTATTTAACGTCCATTTCTCCTTTTTAACAAAGCCTTAAATACGAAAAGCCGCTTTTAAACAGTTTAGCTATCAAACGAATACCTCCAACTAAAATCAAGCGTATAAGCCAAACATTACCAAAAACATTCCATCAAAACGAAATTGATTACTATGCAACGATTATTGTTTTTGGTCATTGGCACCTTTCTCCGTCAGGTACAAAGCCTCATCCGATTAGATATAATGAGTCCTCATACTGCCGCTGCCCTCATTGAAAAGGTAGGTGTTCCTGCAATTGTTGAACGACAGCGTGTTGTTCATCAAAAGCAGCGGGATAAAAATAATCGACCCTATCCCAATTTGTAGAAGAGGCCATTCCAAACAAACGACTGTGAAGAAAACCTGTTTCAAAGTTGATCTATAAGAGACTAAACAGTTAGAGAAAACCGTACACAAACAAATAGCAGGCTACTTATCGCTTGCTCAACAAGCATTCACTTTTTAGACTGATATGGCATGAATTTATGCTGTATCAGTCTTTATCTTTTATCAACCAGCGAATGAGTACTGGCAGGGTCAACAGATCGGCAAGTAAGGCGCTGACCAGCGTCAAACTAATCAATAAGCCAACCGTAACACTAGGTGGATGGATGGAAAAGAGCATGACCAAAAAGCCAAAGAACAAAACTACAGAGGTCAAACAAATCGCTTTGCCCGTTTCCAAAAAAGTGATGTGTAAAGACTCCTCTACACTCATCCCTTTATTTCGAGCGAGTTTGAACTTGCTAAGAAAGTGAATCGAATCGTCTACAGCGATGCCAAATACAATGGCAAAAATGATGGAGATGCCCGCCTCTAGTTCGATATTCAAAAATCCAAGCAAAGCGCCAGCCATCAGCAGCGGAAAGACATTGGGAACCAGAGAAACCAATACCATCCTCGCATTTCGGAACAATAGGGCCATCAATAGGCTAATAATAACTACAGCTAAGCCCAGACCTTCCAATAGATTTCTTCGGATATATTCTGCATTTTTATCCAGTATCAAACCTGTACCCGTGAGTTTGAATTCTGCTATAGTAGAATCTGTATTGGCCGTGATCCACTGATCGATCCGACCACTTAGGGCCTTTACACTATCTGAGCCCATATCAAGGACACGAGAAGTGATGCGCCCCTTTTTATTGTCTTTGCTGGTGAGTATCTTGTTTCCGTTTTCTGGGAGTTTGCTGACGAGTTTTTTATAGCGGGCATACCGCGCTTTGGTCTCTGGCATTTTATAAGCCTCTGGCTTGTTGTTGTAGTACATCTGATTGATGCTTTTGTAGACCGTTGTCAGCGAGTTGATAGAGCGGATGCTGGGTTGTTCTTCGAGGTAATTTTCGACCTTATCCATTTCTTTTAATACCTCATAGGAATTCGCATCGTAGTCGCCCTGGCAGAAGACGGCTAATTCCATTGGGCGGAAACCGGCAAAGGTGTTTTCGAAATAGCGAAAATCATCGGAGATTTTGGCGCCTCTGGGCAGATTGCTTTCCAGGCGATAATTGGTGGTGACGAGGCTGATGCCCCAGAGGGCGATGCCCAAGGTGAGCAAAGAGCCAAAGGCGATGCTTTTGGGGTGGTGAAGCGTCAATTGATAGGTACGCTCCATCAGGTTTTCCCAAAAAGCCTGTCCGCGTCCTAGTTTGATGATTTGATCAGCGCGAAACATTGATAAGAGGGCCGTGGTGAAAAAGATAACGGTGACGTAGGCAATCATTACACCCAGTGCAGCATTTAGGCCGAAGTCTCGAATGGGGCCTATCCGACTAGTTGCCAGAGCAGCCAGTCCGATGGCTGTAGTAGTAGAGGTCAATAGCGTAGCCAGCCCAATCTCCTTCATGGCCACCTTGATGGCATCCATCCTGCTCAGTCCCTTTCGCAGTTCATCAATGTACTTCGACATGATGTGGATGACATCCGAAGTCCCCACAATGATCATCAATACAGGATAAAGCGCCGCCATTGCATTTAGTGGGCGACCCAGTGCACCTAGCGTACCTAAGAATAGTAAAAGCCCCAGCCCAATCGAAATCAAAGAGATGAAAATTCCCCAGGGCCGACGGAAGATCCAGAACATGATTAGACTGACCAATAGACCAGATACGATGGCAGAAACGGTGACCTCTCTTTTCTGCATCGAAACCATTTCTCGGGTAAAATAAGGCGGCCCCATGATGTGATAATCGTCAAAAGAATAACTTTCAAGTAGTTCTTCCAATCCCCCCATCAAACTTTGAGCGGGTTCCAATTGCAAGCTATTATCTGTTTTTAGGGCAAGAACCAAAGCTGTTGCATCAGCAGAGATAAGCGAATTGGTAAAACGGGCATCATTGAGCAGACGAGCTTTATCTTTTTCGTATTTCTCAGGCTGATCTCGATGAATGATGGGAACGGTGGTAATTCCAAAAGGCGTTTTGAGGGGATAGGCCATTTTGGTGAGTGACTGACTTTCGGTGATGTGGGGTAGCGCTCTGCTTTTGAGGGTGAGATCGTGGAATTGATCGAGAAATTCCCGATCGAAAATCCCCTCTTTTCGCTCTACGGCAACGAGTAAGAAATTGATGTCCGTTTCAAACTCTTCAATGAATTCTCGATAAAAGGATAATTCCTCGTCCCCTTCTGGAAAGAACTGCTCCAGGTTAAAGGCAAATTCTAAATTAATGGCAAACCATGCACTGGCTAAGGCCAATACTGTAAAGGAGATGATCGAAAATTTTCCCGCATTCATTCGCATAAACTATCCCATAAATGTTGACCAATCAAAAGGCAACATTTTAACTGCCAAAAGGGAAATTTGTTTTGAAAACTGGGAAGAAGATCGTGGCGACTTTATACATATTTTGATTACCCTTAATATTTCGTATTTTGTTCGGTATATCTGCCCATCCCCTAAAACAAAATGAACTAAACCATGGAAATGCTGGCTATTAACCTGATCCAAGACTTACCTATTGTTGGAAAATTAATGATCCTACTGATTTTTACTGGTTTTATGCCCCTCACGGCCATCTCCTTTTTTAGATATATGGTGCCTCGGAAAGAGGAAAATTATAAAAAGTCCATTGATGAAATGGGCATAGATACAGAACGGAAGGTGAGTGATACCCACAATTGGACGCGGTATATTCTGCCAGTAAGTTTTATTACACTCGTCTGTTTTATGGCCAGTTTTTACTTCCTTTTTGCAGAGTCTTTTATTGATGAAATCAAGGATAGTGTCCTTTTAGCAGGGCCCTATTTTGGAAATGCCAATGCACCCTTGATGGACCAAAGTGTCGTTGTCCTAAGCTTTGCCTTTCTGGGTAGCTTTTTGTGGTCGGCAGGGAACATTGTGCTGCGTTTGATCTCTAGCGACTTATCGCCAAGTGTCTACTATAATGCGGGACTACGCATTATTTTAGCAGGTGTAATTGCATTGGTTTTATCCTTTGTCATTGGAGAAGAGGGGGCCAACAGCGTGGTCAGTGTTAAGGCTTCTCTACCAGCTATTGCCATGCTCACGGGCATGTTCCCTGAGCGGGTGCTCAACTACCTAATCAAACTCTATCAAAAATACGTAACGCCTGACTCGCTCAATAATGAACAACTGTCGCTTTATCGAATCGAGGGAATGAGTATGGCTCACAAAGAGCGTTTAGAAGAAATAGGTATTGATAATGCTCAAAATCTGGCCACCACCAGCTTGACTCAGCTTTGTATTGACACCCCTTTTGAGGCCCGCCAATTGCTCGATTGGATCGGACAGGCCAAGTTGATCTGCTATGTTAAGGATGAAATTGAAAACCTACGCAAGGTTGGTATCCGTTCTGTTTTTGACTTTTATAAAGGCGATAAATCGCAAGCGACACTTAACCAAATCGCCCAGGCAGCGGGGGTTAATCCAGTTTTATTAGAAGTGGTGAGTAATCAGGTCAAAGCGGATACAGGGATTCAGGCGCTTTATCGCTTTCAGACAGGGGTGAACTCGCCCAATAAAAGTCAGGAAGCAGAGAAGACCACTGGGAAGGAAAAGGTGGAGCAAGAAGCCACAGCAGGATAGACTCCCAATCCAATCTCTAGGCAGGAAACCAAACAATTTGGGGGATTTCTCGTAAAAAAACCTGGGATAGCTAAAAGTATCTTATACCAGCTATACCGCTAATGCCTTCTCTTCCGTTCTATTATTCCATCAATTAAGTGCAGTAATGCGGTTAATCGGCCTTGCGCTTTTGTTCGTTTTAGGAGCAACTACTTTGTTGCCAGGGCAAAACAGCACCTTCGAACGCCAAGATAATATTATTCCTAATGCCGGTTTTGAGCGGTATTCAGGCACACCTATCGGTTGGTTTTACAAAGGACAACATTTTAGTACGGTGATGAAGTACTGGAATTCAGCAACTGGCGCTTCTCCTGATATCTTTGGTCCAAAGGTCCGCGTGCCCTCTCATTGGGCGGCAAAGGGCTTTGGTGATCAGCAGCCCCATAATGGGGAGTCTATGGTAGGTATTACCGTTTTTGGTTGTGAGCAGGGCAAGCCCCATTGTAGAGAGTACATCCAAATTCAAATGAGTGAGCCATTGGTGATTGGACAGAATTACTATGCGGAGTTTTGGGTGAACCACCTGCCCCGATCTTTGCAAACCGATAATCTGGGGATGTACTTCTCTGAAGAACAGGTGAAAATGAAGATTGATGCGCCGCTGAAATTTAGCCCACAGATCGAAGCAAACCACATCGTATCAGCAGCATCCAAGAGCTGGGTGAAGATATCAGGGCGCTTTACTGCTGAAACAGAAGCTTCTTATCTGATTATCGGCAATTTTTATCCAGATAGCCTTACACAAGTTAAGAAACCAGTGGCCAATCACCTCAATTACGCCTATTATTACATTGATGATGTATTGGTCAAAAAGGAAGAACCCATTCTCACGGTTCCGCTCAAACCAGATGACTTGAGCCAAATTACCATCGAGGAAGGAAAGATCGTCCAGCTGAAAAATATCTTCTTTGACCACGATAAATCCGAATTACTTCCCCGATCCTATATCGAACTCCACAAACTCCGACAACTTATGCTCGATCATCCAACGATGATCATCGAAATCAGCGGGCATACAGATGCTGTTGGTAATTTTGACTACAACCTCTACTTATCGCGAAAACGAGCTCAGTCTGTTGTTGAATTTCTCAATAATAATGGCGTTGCCCGCAAACGCACCCGCTACAAAGGCTATGGCAACATGCAGCCAGTAGCGTCTAATGATACGGAAGAAGGGCGCTCCCTAAATCGGCGGGTTGAGTTTTTGATTATCCACAAATAAAAGAAGCCCAGTCTACAAATAAGACCAGGCTTTTCTTTAAAGTTTTCTAGCTTTATACTTTGCTCGATTTCTTTCTTGATATAAAGATGCGCTAAAATAGCATGGCCTGCTGTCGAAATGATTGGACAAGCATCCAAATCTGTTGAAACCGGAATATGGGTGATTAAACTTATTGACTAGCTGCTTTTTATCTGGATTCCAGAAATCCTTATCTTGAAAGCAAGCGTTATACCTTAAAATCGCATGGCTATTGGCTAAAACCCTTTATATCCCTCTTTCCTTTCTTCTTTTCTTTCTCCTTTTACAGGGGGCTTTCTCCTCATTAAAGGCCCAAGAGCCCGCTTACTGGCGCCTAACGGACGAAGATGGCCTTCCCAGTCGAACAATTTATCGCCTACTACAGGATAGTAAGGACTTTATCTGGATGGCGACTGCCAATGGACTTTGTCGTTATGATGGGAAAAGCTTCAAATACTACAGTAGCCCACTGATGAATGGGAATGAGATTCTTAATATCAAGGATATTGGAGGTAGGATTCACTTTATCAACGGCGAGGGTCAGCTTTTTTACATTGAGCAAGATCAGATACAGACCTATGCTTCAGATCGTCTCCTTGCGGATTACGTCATTTTTGATTTTGATGTTAATAAACAAGATTATTTTACGGTCAGAGCAGTAAGAAAAGGAACGCTCCAATTACTCATTTATAAGCGATTAGCTAATGACTCGCTGGTCTTTCAGCATAGCGTGGTACAGTGTTTAGACTTTTATCAAGATAATCAAAGCCTAATCAGCTTGGAGCGAATGGGATATGATCAAAATGCGATTCTCCAAATTACAGAATATCCATTTGGGGATTGGGAAAACCCAATTATATGGTCAAAAGATAGCAAACCAGCATGGGCCAATGGTCGGACTAAACTGTTTAGGCTACCCAACCGTGACCTAATCCTGCTCGTGGATAATGGCTTGTTGGCCGTTGACCGCGAAAAAGGGATCAAACGGCTATTTACAGCAAAAGAAGATCAATCACTAAGCGTTCCTCACCGCTATGGAGATGAAGTATGGGTCACTACAAAAAAAGGACTACTACAGATCGACTATGAGGAAGAAGTAAAAATCGCTAGACATCTCCTACCTGCTTATAACATCAATACCGTTTTGAAAGATCGAGAAGGCAATTATTGGTTGGGAACCTTGGGAGAAGGATTATTGATCATTCCTTCATTAGATATTTTGTCCTACTCTACAGAAAGAGGGACGCTTCCAGATAATAATGTATTTGATCTCGCCAAAGGTAAATCTGGTGAATTATTAGTCAGTCAAGATAAGGGCTATCTATCCTTTATTGATCAAAGTAAAAACGTTCGATCGTTAAAGGTATTTGAGGATGCCCGCATTCTGAAAACCCGCACACAAGGGGATTGGCTTTTTTGTGCTGGCGATCAGGGTTTTAAGCTGATCAAACACAATCAGCATCTACTATCCCATCCCTATCTAGAGAGATTTCGAACGCCTAGTATCAAGACTTTTACCCAAGATGATAATCAACAGCACTGGTTGGGCTCCAGTATAAGCACCACGAATATAAAGATCAATGTAGCAGACCTACCCGCATCTACGCTTTTGAGCAGAGATTTGAAATATAGGAGCCAATTGATCATTCGGGAGAAAACCTTCGCGCTGTACAATGATCGCTTCTCTGATTTGATGTGGCTGGGGACTATCAAAGGTTTATTTTATTATCAGGATAGTACCCAGCAAGTGATCAAAATGGAAGGGCCAGCGGGTAGAGATATGAGCATCGTTGATATCCAACAGTCCGATGATAGCATCATTTGGGTATCCACGCAGCAAGATGGCGTGTTTGGGCTTTTGAATAATCGATTGGTAGAACACTACACCCTGGAAAAAGGCTTGGTCAGCAATAATTGTAAAAGCCTTGCTGTAGAGGGGAATGATTATTTATGGGTGGGCACGGATAAAGGCTTGAATCGCATTGATCGAAGAGGAGGACAGATTGATCTGATCAATCGTTATGATGGACTCATCAGTGAGGAGGTATTTGCCATCTTGCTCGATGAAGAGCAGCTTTGGGCGGGGACCTCTCGCGGACTTTTTCAGATTCCCTACAGCAGCATCAAATCCAATGATCAAGCCCCGTCAGTTTACATCAAAAATGTCAAAATATGGGAAAAGGAGGAGCCTTTGGCGACTTCCTATGACTTGGCCTATGACCAAAATAACCTCTACATTCAATTTGTTGGACCCGCTTTTCGCTCGCGGGGGCGACATCGTTATGCTTATCGCATGCTGGGTGTGGATACCACTTGGGTGGATACAGAAGTTGACTTTGCGCGATACCCAACCTTAGCCCCAGGTCGTTATGAATTTCAGGTATTGGCATTGAACGAGGATGGGGTGCGGAGTGAGCAGGCAGCAGTATTATCCCTGAAGATAGCTCCGCCCTGGTGGCAGCGTTGGTGGTTTCGCATCGCTTCGCTATTGGCCTTATTGGCTTTGACTGGAGGAAGTGTTTATTGGCGATTTCAGCGAATTCGGCAGCGCGATTTAGAAAAGCAAGCCATCCGCGATCGGTTCAACGAATTGGAAATGAAGGCGCTACAAGTACAAATGAACCCTCATTTTGTATTTAATGCCTTGAATGCCATTCAGAAATACCTAACCACCAATGAGCAGGAATCGGCTATGGGCTATTTGTCAAAATTCGCTCGTCTGATTCGTCTGATTTTTGAATATTCCAAGAGAAAGGTGATCTCACTAGAAGATGAGTTGGATTTTCTACGCTTATACTTGCAACTAGAACAACTGCGTTTCAAAAATAAAATTGATATTCAGCTAGAAGTAGCCCCAACGATTCAAGAACAAAAAGAAGAGATTTATCTGCCGCCCTTGCTCATACAGCCCATTGTTGAAAATGCCTTTAAGCATGGGCTACTTCACAAAAAAGACAATGGGAAACTGCTGATTCGGTTTGAAGAAAAGGCCAATATGTTGCGCTGTATTATTGAAGATGATGGCGTGGGTAGAGAGCAGGCAGCCCAATTTAGCAATTGGCGACCCGCCAATTATCAATCCTCTGGTTTGTCTACTACTAAGCAAAGATTGGCTTTATTCAATCAAGCTAATCCACAAGACACAACCCTTTCTATGCTAGAACTCATCGATTTATATGATGAAGAGGCCAATTCAGCTGGGACAAGGGTTATTTTAACGATTTGTAAAATAAGCGGTTAAGAGAAGATTGTATATTTTAGTCGAGAAATCACGCAGAAAAGAAAAATGCTATGGATGAATTAAGGGTGATTATTGTTGAAGATGAAGAAGATAGTAGAATTGCCTTGAGCAATATGTTGACCAAGTTTTGTAAAAACGTCGAGGTCCTCGCTCAAGCAGAATCTATTCAGGATGCGATAAAAGTGATCAATCAGTATCAACCTGATCTGGTTTTTCTGGATATTGAAATGCCCAAGCAAAATGGCTTTATGCTTTTTGATTATTTTGAAGACCCCGCCTTTGATGTGGTCTTCACTACCGCCTATGATCAATATGCCGTGAAAGCCTTTAAATTTGCTGCGGTAGACTACTTACTCAAACCCATTGATTTGGAAGAACTGCGGGCAGCCATCGAAAAGGTCAAAACCAAACGCAATAAAGACCAGGCGCAACAAAAGCTCAAAATCCTTCAAGAGAACCTCAACAATGTATTACATAAAATTGCCCTACCCACCACAGATGGGCTGCTTTTCGTCGAGCTCAAAGACATCATTTACTGTGAGGCTCAAGGTAATTACACCGTCTTCTACCTCACCAATGAGGATAAGATCATCGTTTCAAAAACTTTAAAAATCTACGACGAACTGCTTTACGACTTCAATTTTTTCCGCATCAATCGCTCCAACCTCGTCAATCTCAACCACATCCGAAAATTTGGTCGACAAAGAAATGCTGTCGTTACGATGGCCAATGGCGTCTTGCTTTCGCTAAGCGAAAACCGAAAAAAAGATTTCCTGGATCGTCTCAATAGCCTCTAAGAGAGAAACAGGATATGGTATCCTACGAGATATTGTCTAAATTTAAGGCCAGAAGACATTTGCCGTGCGTATCTGTCCGTTAAATTATGGTATGACCTCCTTGCTCAAAGCCCTTGGATTGTTTTTTTTGTCGACATTTGCCATTCCTATGTCTGCACAAGTACAAGACAATCCCTATTTACAATTACTCGACAATGGGCAATTGGCCCTTACCGAGGCGGGCGCCAGCCATTTTGCTGGCCTGGCATTGACTTGTTTAGAGCAAGAGTATCCCAATAAGCTCAATCAGGTATTGGTGGATTCTAGTGCCCTAAAGTCGCCAAGAGCCTTGCATCCTGCCTTTTATGGCTGTTTTGATTGGCACTCTTCGGTACATGGGCATTGGATGCTGGTTCGACTATTGCGAACCTTTCCCAAACTACCTGAGGCGCCTGCTATTCGCGAGGCCCTTGATCGAAACTTATCAGCAGAAAACATCGCTGGCGAAGTGGCCTATTTCAAGACAGCGAGTAAGTCTTGGGAGCGGATGTATGGTTGGAGCTGGTTGCTCAAATTAGCAGAAGAGTTGCACAATTGGAAAGATCCACAAGCACAGCGCTGGTCAGCCAATTTAAAGCCACTAAGCGATATCCTCGTAGCTAGATATATGGCTTTTCTACCCAAGCAGAGCTATCCTGTCCGCACTGGTGTACATCCCAACACAGCCTTTGGTTTATCTTTTGCCTGGGACTATGCCCAAGTGATCCAACAGGATGCTTTTAGCGCATTGATTGCCAAAAGGGCAAAGGACTATTATGCTGAAGATCAAAATTGTCCCGCTCATTGGGAACCTAGCGGAGAAGATTTTCTATCGGCTTGTTTGGAAGAAGCCAATCTGATGCAGCGCGTGTTGCCTAGTGAAGAATTTGAACAGTGGCTAGCTGCTTTTCTACCTTCTGAGCAATTAACTCCTCTGCTAAACCCTGCTGATGTATCCGATCGCTCTGATCCAAAGATTGTACATTTGGATGGCTTGAACCTCAGCCGCGCTTGGTGTATGTATCGCATCGCTGCTTCGATCAAGCAAGTTGCGCTTCGCGCCCAATTGGTCAAAGCTGCTAACCAGCATCTATTGCTTACGGTTCCCGAAATTGCTAGTGAACATTACGAAGGTACCCATTGGTTGGCCTCTTTTGCCGTTTATGCCTTGAGTAGTATTGAAGAATAAAATCTTAAACCCTTATTTGGTATGAAAAATAGCCGATTGATTATTTATTGGATGATGTGCTGCCTGATGATACAGGCTTGTACGGGTGAGAATTCAGCCAATCATACCAATACGCCTGATGCGCCAAGTACTGATCAGCCCAATGATAATCAAGAGGAAGTGGTGCCAAGTGCTTCTGCTGATGATAAAATTATTCCAGGGCATCGTATTGGATTGATACAGGCGGATGCAACAGAAGCTGATATCATCAAAGCCTATGGAGATGCCAATGTAGAGCGTGCGGATATAGGCGTAGGCGAGGGAGAGATTGTTCCTGGAACCAAAGTATTTCCTGGGACAGAGAAAGAATTGTTGATCGAGTGGCAGCCTAAGCAAGCCTATCAAAAAATGGCTCGGATTCGGGTGGAGCGGGCTAATGCGCCCTGGGTGACTTTATCGGGCGTGCGTATTGGGACGAGCTTGGGCGAGCTGCAAAAGATCAATGGCAAAGATTTTGACTTCTATGGTTTTGAATGGGATTACAGTGGCTTGGTGAATGACTGGAAAGAAGGAGAACTGAGCAAAAATCTACAGGTATTCTTGACGCCCGTCAATATGGAAGCCATTTTTCCCGATTTATTGGGGGATTCCAGCTTTCCCTGTGATCATCCAAAAGCAAAAGAGGCAGGTCTGGAAGTTAGCGCCTTGGTATTACTTTTTGACCAATAGCCAAGGTTTGTAAATAGGCAGGTAGATGAAAATTATCCAAATTACTGACATACATATTGATCGAGAGGAGGAACGTCCCTTTGATATTGATGTGCGCACCAATTTTGATCGTATTCTATCTGCTGCATTGGATACCAAGCCTGACCATTTGATTTTTTCTGGCGATTTGTGTTGTCGTGTAGGAGAGATGCCCATCTACGAATGGATTAGAGAGCGCTTAGAGGAACAGCCCTTAGGGTTTGACCTCCTGGCTGGAAACCACGACGATGCAAAGATGATGGCCAAATGCTTCGCTAGAGAACACCTACTGACCAATGGCGAATTGTATTATGCTAAAAAACTCGATAAATACCACAGCATATTTCTCGATAGTTCCAAGGGCTATCATTCTGATAATCAACTCAAATGGCTGAAGAGACAATTGCTTCAAGCCCAGGGCGAATTATTGGTCTTTATGCATCATCCACCAGTCAAGGCAGGGGTCCCTTTTATGGACAATAAATATCCACTAAAGGATATGGATAAGGTGCAGGAGTTATTGCTGAGTTATTCAGATAACATCACTGTTTTTTGTGGACATTATCACGTAGAGCGCAGTATTCGACTAAAGAACATATTGGTGTACATCACCCCCTCTTGTTTTTTTCAGATTGATGCCAATTACGAAGACTTTAAAGTAGACCATCATCGAATTGCTTTTCGCGAAATTGATCTGAGCCATCAGATGATTCGCAGCCATGTGCGCTATTTCGAAGGGACGCATTCTCACTAGCAATTTGCAGCTTTTTCCGCTAATTTTTCCAATAGCCATTCTTTTTCTGCAATGCCACTGCTCTCTTGTATTTTTCGAGTCAGCTTTTGAATGCGGGCCTGGTGATGCTGGGTTTTGGGGTGAACGATTTGCAGCAGCATATTGATGAAATTGGTGTTGCCAGTTCGCTGTAGTTCTGGCAAGAGTTTATTGGAGATGCGATACAAATAGATTTTGAAGGCTTCCATCTTTGGCTCCAGTAGATTGCATTGTTGTTCGTAGTAGATCTTAATTTCCAATCGCTTAGCTGCTATTTTATAATAGGTATCCTGATAAGTATCTGCCAGGCATTGAAGCGCCTGATCAAAGTTTTTGGTGGCAAAATGATAATTGGCTAAATTGAAATGATAAACTTCCTCAGGGTAGCGTGCGTCGACGATTCGGTCTTTATAGGTTTCTAGGAATTGGCGAACCCATTGGTGTTTTTTGAGCTTTAGTCCAATGGCAGAGAGATTCCTTACAGTGCTGAGCAGAAGTCCATTTTTATAAAAAAGATAACCTGCTTCCAAATGATCGACATAGAGATCAAAAGTGGTTTCTAGGTATTCTCGTTTACCAAGGTTGAACTCTCGAACATAATGGATGCGAATCAAGGTTTGGAGGGCTTTGAGCGAAGCGATGGGGATTTGGTCTTGCTGGCTTTTCAGGCTTTGCTCGAATTGGCGGAAGCGCTGTGGGTCATCCTGGTCTTGTAAAAATAAGATAGCGCGATAGTAAACTTCAATTAAGGGCTTATTGCGAAAAGGACTTTTTTCGATCAAGTGTAAAAAGTCGAATAAATCTGGAAGCTTGTTCTGGATATCTAAGGGAATGAGAAAATTATTTTGCGAAAGCAACCAATAGAGGTATTCCAACCTAGCAGCCAAGTAAAATTGATCCAGGCTGTGTAGGGTAGCTGGAAGATGAAGATCGCCCTTGCGTTCGTTTCTGATGCTTTGCAATCCAAGTATTTGCTGGTCAATGAATAATTGTTGTAAATAATCTTCCGTACTGCCTATTTGGTTTTTGGCTTGGATCTTTTTCAATTGCGCAATGGCCAAATGATGGGCGGTTTCCATGCCTCGATCCTGATAAAACTGACAGAGCTTGAGCCAATAGTCGCTTTGTTCTTTTTGTAAGTTGGCATGTTGGTAGGCAATGAATTGGCGAAGCAACTGAAAGAGCCTACTCATGATTTTCTCCACCTTTCCTTTGACAAAGTCTTGATCGGGAAACAAGGCTTCGAAAACACACTCCGCAGTAATATTTTCCTCCTGAAAAGTGGGGTATTGGGTTTTGAGAAATTGGAATAGGGCCATAACATTTTCAGCGGCCTTTCCCTCAATAAAAAAGGGGGAAGCGATAAACTTCTCCAAAGCGTTGAGCTCGGAGGGGCGCAGTGCCTGTAGGTGCTCGACTAACTTACTGTTGTGCATACTGTGAAGAGACCACTGGAAAAAAATCCCAAAAATGTAATCTTTTTTGCGTACATTTTGATGAAAATTTAGGAGCTAATTATTCTGTAACTAAGCTAAAAAAGTTTTCGCCATGGACCGCCTTAAACAAGTCTTGCCCATTATTGGGCTGTTTTTCTATTCGCTCACACTACCTGCTAACCCCCTCATCACCCTTACTTCCACCAACCTCTCAGAAGTCGTCGATCATATCATTACCCTCTACGGAGACCAAATTAATATGACCGAATCAGAACTTACGACCTACTTACTCGCTTGGGCCAACGACCCCTCAGAATGCCCCCCTCTTGATGTCAGCATCCTAAATGAGGGCCCAACTAGTTTTACTTTTGGCTGGCCCACACCACAAGGTGCGCTGCCCGTAAAATACGTTAGAGTAGGCGCTTTGGGTTTGGAGTCTGGTAATTCAAGTAATTACACTGTAACAGGCAATTCCGTGCTTGTCGATGCGCCACTGGCTGAGCTCTACCTGTTTACTTTTATGTCTGATTGTATTCTTAGCGAAAGTGCAACCAATATTATTATCGTGGAGAAAGATATTTTTTTTGAAGGCAACCTTCCCGATAAACCCTGCTATTGTCCCAACTCGGGTAGACGCACATTGAGCTATGACGACCTAATTATGCCAGTCGTATCTATGGAGTGGAATAATAAATGTCCAGGCTATGAGCAGTATAGGCTTGATTTTGAAGGGCATCATAGCCAGTACGAGGACTTACAAGCCTTTTCTCTATATTTTATACACAACGATAACAATGAGACACCGACCATTAATTTTTGGGTCTGCGATAAAGGTTATCCTGAAGTTATCCAAAACCAGCACGATGTTGAGCAAAGCATTGTCGACCCTCAAGGGAATTACGAAGTCATGGTGACCACTTCTGGTGTTTATATCTATTTCAATAATCCCAATTTTCTGCTGACTGATTACCAGGGCCGATCCTGTGGTTGTGGAAATGTCAGCGACCGCCAGGGAGATGGCTTTGGGGCTAACTTATCAAAGGCTGCTCTTCAAGTCAGCTATTTCCCAAACCCTGTGAGATCAGAAGGGCTCCTTCAGTTGGATTTGGAAGAAGCAGGGCGCCTGAGTGTGCACCTATACAATCACTTAGGACAACTGGTGCATATTGTTGATCCTGGTACTTATAGGGAAGCTGGCGCGGTTCAAATTCCTCTCGACATGAAGCCTTTGGGAACGGGTGTCTACACCTGCCAAATAGTATTTAATGGACAGACACATCAGCATAGGATGATGAAAGTAGATTAGGCATTAGATTACGGCTACTTCCCGCAATGGTCAGAGTGAGCCCATTCACTCTGACCATTTGCCAGACACACTGCGCTATCTCTAGAGGGAGGTAGCGCTTTTTTCATAGCGCTCTCCGCATTGGAATAAACCCCTAAAAGTGTAACAGGTAAGTTATAGGTCCCTGGCAGATATTTGGACTTAGATGATGCGCATCATTGGATAAACCTATTCTAGTCACTAAACAAAATTTGTCATGAAAACCGTCAATTTAGGTAACTTCAAAATGCTGACCAGTCGATTGCGAAAGATTGGTTTATGCATAGGGCTCCTCCTTCTTGGGAGCCACCTCTTTGCCCAACAAGCCATTTATGAACAAGGTAAGCTCTGGATACATATCCTAAGCGATGAAGCCAAACCAGGCACCAATGCCTGGACCCAAAATGCCGCGCTCAACCAAACGCTGGATCGCTATCAGGTTCGCCAATACTTTCAGGCAATGAGCTTTGCCAAAAGACCTTATCTGAGAGAACTTTACGAGATTGAATGCAACTGTAATGAACAATTATTAGGACAAGAGCTAACCCGCAAATTTCCTCACCTGCTCAATAATGTGGAATACCTACCCATCCCCCAGGCCCTCTACGACCCCCAGGATTGGCTCTGGCAATCCTATCTTATCTACCAAAATACCAATGGAGACAGTGGCATAGGTGGACTCTGGTTTATTGATAATATTGATGCTAATGATGCCTGGGATATTACGCGAGGCAATGAATGCGTGAAAGTGGCGATTATTGATGATGGTTTTGATCCCAACCATCCTGACTTAGTAGGTAAGATTGATCCCCCCTATGATTTTTATACAGGCAATGATTTGCCAGATACGGATCACGGCACCTCTACTTCTGCCTTGATTTGTGGGCAGACGACCGAAACGGGAGGAACACCACCTGATCTGGCCCAATATGCCTCCGTAGGTTTTAATACTAAAGTCATGGCGGCCTCCTGGGGTAGTGGACTCACTAAAGCCGTTTATGCCAGTACGGTACTTAGTGCAGATATTTTATCTATCAGCTATTTCAATTCTTGCAATCCTTACACCTCTGCTCTAGAAGCTGAACAGGAAATTTTAGATAATGGAACCCTTATTGTAGCTGCCGCTGGGAATGAAAAATCGGATGGCACCAATCACTGTGATAATGCTCCGCTTTACCCTTACTCAGGTGTAGAGGATGATCGGACCGTAATTGTTTCAGCCACCTATAAAAATGATGAGCACATTTATATTGGCGATTGGGATGGTGATGGAATAGATAATGAGATTACCCATAATCACTATCCTGAGGTCGATCTTTGTGCGCCCTCCTATTGTTTGCTCACACCAGTCTCTTCGGCAGGAGGTACAGACCCCTGGCCTTTTTATGGCTGTTGGGGAGGAACTTCTCAATCTGCCCCCATCGTCGCTGCTACTGCCGCGCTCTGTTTATCAGTTAATCCTTGTTTGTCTAATGTCGACTTACAGCACATCTTAAAAAGCACGACCGATCCGATTACGGATGAAGATCAGTTTCCTGGATTATTGGGTACAGGGCGGGTCAATGCGCATAGTGCTGTTTTGATGGCGCAGAGTTATAACCAAATTGACCCCATTACAGAGACCGTCACTTGGGATACAGATCGCTGTGCGACGGAAGATATTATTGTGGAAGATGGTGCTTATTTGACGATTACAGCAAGGGTAGAATTTGCCCCAAACAAAAAGCTAATCATTAAACCTGGAGGGCGGGTGAGATTGGATGGCGGCACATTGACTTCACTGCAGGATGTTTGTGAAGATAACATGTGGAGAGGGGTAGAAGTTTGGGGGAATGAAGACCTCTCTCAATCTGGAAGCAATCAAGGGCGAATTTATTTAGTGAACGATGCCTTGATTGAAAATGCAGAAGTAGGTGTCGCGCTCAAGCGCTTTGACCCTGATTGCAATAGCGTGCCTGGTTATGCTGGTGGAGTCATCCAAGCTACGAACAGTCGTTTTGAAAATAATCATGTGGCAGTAGAGTTTGATCCCTATGTTTGGATGCCTTCCAGCTTTCCAATCAGCAATAATAGCCGTTTTAGAAATTGTGATTTTCTGACTTCGCGCCCTTTGAATAATGCTGCCCTTTTGCCCCATACTTTTGTCATCTTAAAGGGAGTTCACAAAGTGAAATTTTTTGGAAATCGCTTTAAAAATACGGCAGTGGGGAATATAGAATATGTTGATGTGTTCAACGAACTGACGCATAGAGGTAGAGGGATTGTAGCCAATAGTGCTACCTTTTTAGCCAATGCTTATTGTACCGTTCCCATGGGAATTGGTCAGCCCTGTGAAGGAGAATGGATTTTTAATGAATTCGAAAACCTGGAATATGGAATCCTCGCCTATGGTGAAGACGGCTTGGATGCCTTTGATGTAACCAGAGCGAATTTTAAAAATAATTACATTGGTATTCGCTCTGAGGGTTTGATGATTGGGCCTTCGATCACCTTCTGCGATTTTGAACTCTCGCCCTTGGAAGACAATATTGATACAGAACCTTTGGTAGGTATTGATTTGGAAGGAACTACTGGTTTTGAGGTAGAGGAAAATACTTTTGAAGGCTTTACGGGTGGTTTATTGCAAACTCGCATTGGCATTAATCTGGTCAATACCAGTTTGTCTTTTACAGATAATAATGAAATTTATCGAAACACTTTTGACAATCTGGATCATGGTATTTTGGTAGCAGGCTATAATGGCGAAACCTCTGAGAGTATTAGTTATGGACTGGTCTTGCGCTGTAATGATTTTGGCCAAACAACGGCTTGCAAAAGCGACATCGCCCTATACAATAATACAGACATCAATCCCGTGCAAGGGGGCTATGATCTCATCTCAGACCCCGCAGGTAATCGTTTTTCTCACTATTGCACGGATGGTCTCCTGAGTGATTATTTCCTTGGCTTGGGTTCGGAGCTGGTTGATTATTACCATCACTTGGATATCGTCACGACGCCTGAAGATGCTTGTTACTCCAGCGATTACCTCACCCCCATTGCTACGGAGTACAATTATGCTCCGCAAGCTTGTCCCACCAATCAATCCTCTGGCCTAATAGAGCATGTGCTAATAGACGGATTGGTAGAGGATGGTATTGTCTTCGAAGAAGTGGTAGAATTAGTAAAAGGCACGGCACCCAAAGGCGACCCCAATAGACTGGAAGCTTTTATACGGGATACGAAAAACAGTTCCATCCAAGTGCGCAATGAAATGCTTCGCGTAGCTCCCCAAATCTCAGATGCTGCTTTTAAAGCTGCCTTCTATCGCAATCCCGCTTTGAATCGCTGGCATTTGGCACAGGCCCTTATTGCCAATTCGCCGCTAAGCACAACGGTTAAAAATATGATGCGATCCAGCGGTCTACAAGCCTACTACGATGCCCTTCAGCGTCCTCAACCTGATGGGATGTCCAATGAACGAATTTTTGCTATGGACCTAGCGAAGTATTCCCGAAAGATTAGCCAGGCTAGAAATGATTTGATGCGTTATTATGTCCTTTGGGCAGATGATCGCTTTTATAATGAGATCGACAATATATCAGACCCCAACAATGTGGGAACTAGTCGCTACATTCGCGCAGCTCTCCAATTGCAAAGAGGAGAATACGCTGCAGCAAAAGCGACACTAGGCACCTGCTATAATGATCATCGCTGCGAGGTCTTAAAAATTTTGATAGAAGCCAAAGAAAAAGATCAACGCTGTCCACGCTTTAAAACTAATCAGATTGCTCAGCTCAAAGTCATTGCTGCCGATCATGCCACTAGTGGGTATACCAATGCCCGTGCGATCCTTTTGGCAGAAAACGATTGGCTCTATCCACCAGACGTCCGCATCCCCAACACCTCAGGTAGCCGTCCTAGATCAATAGAAACAGAAGAGGCGATTGCCATTGGAGAACTACAGGTTTTCCCCAATCCAGCCAAAGATCAAATCACGATTAGCTTAGCTACTATTGCCGCCAATGAAAATGTACAATTGATGATTTACGATGCGCAAGGTCGATTAATGGATCAGATTCCCGTCCGTGCGGATGATAGCCATCTGGTCGTGAATACCAATGCTTATGCATCAGGTTTGTACTTTTGTCACTTGTATGGACCAAAAGGATTGACGGCTTATCAAAAACTATTAATACAGCGCTAAACACTGTGTGGCCTACCTGTCGGACTGACTCCCCGCCAAAGCGGGGTCAGTCCGGCAGTTGCGCGAAGCTCTTTCAAAAGTCGACGTTCATTATTTACCACAGTATTTCAGGACAATGAGCTCAGTCCTACATTTCAGAAAGGCTCAATCCGTTGCATTATATGGTGCTTTAAGTCCAAGCGCACTACCCAATTAGCCTGGGAAGGGCGCTTTTGTTTAAGCATTTCAACAAGTCGTTAAACAAAAAATAACAATATAAATAAAAAATATATTTTAGTGCAACCTCTCATTTTAAGTGCCGTAATAAAGGCCAAAGGAAGACAAATAAAGGGTATTTGCTTATGAAGGCTAAACACAAAAAATAAAACGAAAAACCAAACCAACATTTCTTCAATAGGCATTCCCGCAACTACACTTTCTGATAGAGCTGATCTTTGATCTGATCTGTCAAAGTGTAGAAAGATTCCAGTAATTAACATTAAAAGGCGATTAGTTTACAGTCTATATCAGGATAGAGGCTTTTCTCTTTATCCCTAGACTGTCGACGATTTATTTGACAGTAGTAGGTCCCTGTCAGGGGATTACGCTGTAAGGTTATCTGCTATCATTTTTGGAATAATGATCACCTCATTAGGTCCTCAGAAATGCTATTGCACTTCTTGAGGCTGAGGAGCTATTTTAACAAAATACCAGATCAATGCTGTATAAAAAACTTTGTACTCTTTTTTCCCTCTTATTGGTCAGCACACTTTTGCTCCATGCTCAAGAGTATGACGTGACCTGGGAAAACCTCGCCACTTCAAATATTACAGTGAACGGTGATGTTTATTCGACAACGAGTAATAATTATGAATACCTCTTAGGTTGTGGAAACTTTAGTGATGGAGCGTATTTGACCTTCCAACTTAATGCTGATCCTGGACCCCTGGGTTATGGTATTGGAATGCGGGACATCAGTAATGGAACGCAGCAGATTTCTATCTGGACGACTCACTCTATTCAGGTGTATAATTATAGTCATTTCTATGGCTATGATAGCTACAATCTGGATGGGTCTTATGGAAAGGAGAGCAACTGGAATAATGATGGTGTCATGCCCTTGAGTGTTTTTAAAATAGAGCGCCAAGGAGCCAATATCAATTATTATAGAGACAATGTGCTGATGTACACAAAGGCCATTATAAATGGCGCCTCTGCATCGCTTCAGCCTGTATTTTATTTTATGGGAAATAGCGGTACGGTCGATGTCGATGTGAAAGTATCTTATAATTGCAGTGGTGGCCCAACTTGTAATGATGGTATTCAAAATGGAAACGAAACGGGAGTGGACTGCGGTGGTCCTGATTGTGCGGCCTGTCCAACCTGTAGCGATGGTATTCAGAATGGAAATGAGACGGGCGTAGATTGTGGTGGTCCTGATTGTCCAGCTTGTAGCGGAGCGACTTGTTCAGATGGTATTCAGAATGGAAATGAAACAGGCGTAGACTGTGGCGGCCCTGACTGTCCAGCTTGTCCAACCTGTAGCGATGGTATTCAAAATGGTAATGAGACGGGTGTAGATTGCGGTGGTCCTGATTGTTCGCCCTGTGGTACGGGTTGCTCTAGCCCAACTAATCTGGCACTGGGAACCAATCCCACACAAGATGGCACCCAAAATAATAACGATGCAGATAATGCGGTAGATGGCGATCCCAACACCTGGAATTCCTTTAGCCAAACCAGTTGGGAACCAGAAGCCTGGTGGGAGGTTGACCTAGGTAGTTCTAATACCATTGATGAAATTAAAATTTGGAACCTCTCCCCTTCCTCTGGCAATGGGGATTTTCTTACTGATTTTCACGTATTTGTATCTGATGTACCTTTTAATGGGCCTAGTCTGAGTGATGCCCAGAATACCCCAGGTGTATTTGATTATCATTTTACAGGCCCAGGAGCGGCTGGTCGACCCACTAATATTACTGTTGATCACCAAGGGCAATATGTAAGGGTGCAATTAGCTGGAACCGCTTTTCTGGCGATGGCAGAAATAGAAATTATTGGATGTTCAGGTGGCCCAACTTGTAGCGATGGTATCCAAAACGGAAATGAAACAGATGTGGATTGTGGTGGCCCAGATTGTCCAGCCTGTCCAACCTGTAGCGATGGAGTCCAAAATGGTAATGAGACGGGCGTAGACTGCGGTGGTCCAGATTGTCCAGCTTGTAGTGGAGCGACTTGTAGTGATGGCGTGCAGAATGGCAATGAGACAGGAGTGGACTGT
>JBCBDH010000004.1:0-27883 GCA_038529855.1 Bacteroidota bacterium
AGGGGAATAGCTGGTCCTTCGCGAAAATGCCGATCCCTAAAACCAAGCGAAAGATTGGTAATCCGCTCCTTCGTCGCTGCAATCCGATCTTTAAAATCGTAGTACTGCCAGTCCAGATTTGCCCCTTCTTCCGATCCGATAATGATCAAATCATCCTCTTCCTCATCCCTTTCTTCCTCCATTTTTCGTATCCTAAATTCCATGGACTCCAAACGGCGAAGTAGTCGATTGTAGAATCCTTTGCCTCTGCGTTCTTCAGGGATTTCGGGCATCCAGTACTCTTCGATGGGGTCGATAAAATCAAGGGGTGTGATTCTAGGTTCTAATTGCCCATCAATATACTCGATTTCAAAGATGATTGGACTGTCGATCTGTGTTGAAATCAATTGTTCTGCTGAGAGGATGGTGAGGTCTTTTTCTATCTGTCTTTTGAGCGCCCGTCCACCCATGTGGGCATCAAATCCACGGCGAGCGACCCATTCCAGGGCTTCCTTGGAAATACTCAATATGGTGGTTCGACGAACAAAGCCATCTCTTTTGAGCAATTCGCGGATTTGTAAATGAGCAATGCTGAGAATGTGCTCCAATCGCAGCGAATTAAAGATAACGATCTGGTCAATTCGATTGATAAATTCAGGCCGAAAGTGCTTTTCTACCGCCTTTTGATAAATCGCCGTATCGTCTTGGCTATTGGCCTGATAACCCAAACGCACAGAAGCTTCCCGCGCCCCCAGATTAGAGGTCATAATGATAACCGTATTGGAAAAATCAACCGTGCGACCAACACTATCAGTCAGTCTGCCATCGTCCAATACCTGCAATAATAGATCGTGGACCTTGGGATGGGCCTTTTCGATTTCATCCAGCAGTACAATGCCAAAAGGTTGATAACGCACCTTTCCAGTCAGGTGTCCCTCTGGGTTATTTTCATCGCCAATGAGTCGATGGACGGCCATATGGTCGATGTATTCATTCATGTCAAAACGCATGAGGGCCTCTTCAGTACCTTGCAAATAGCGGCAAAGTACCTTGGCCGCTTCCGTTTTCCCCACACCTGTTGGTCCAATAAACAATAGCGAACCCAGTGGTTTACTGGGATTATTGAGTTTGGCTTTGATGATGTGGATCAAATTAGACAGGGCATCTACGGCCTCTTCCTGCCCAACCAACTGTCGGCTAATCTGCTTTTTGACCTCATCTTGCTCAAAGGTACGGGTGGTATCAAAAATCTGTTCGGTCAAACCACTAAGCGATTCAAATTCCTCTCTTACCTCCTGTGCATCAATGCTTTGAAATTTGTATTTGACAGCCAGTTGATTGAGTAAACGCATGACGCTGCCTGGCAGGGCTTTGCGGCGGAGGTAATTGCGTTGTATGGTAAAAAGCTGATTGATGGCTTGGATGGAAATAGCACAGCCAAATTCATTTTCCAAATAGCGTCTTTGTTGGATCACCATCTTGGTAGCTGTTGGAATATCGGGCTCTTGCAATCGAACAATTTGGAAGAGGTCGCTAAATCTTCGATCCTTTTCTTGGACAATTTTCCACTCTTCTGGGCTGGCCAGCAGGATGAGTTGTAGGCGTCGTTTTTCCAAATGAGGTCGCAAGACATCGCTGAGGTTCATGTTGTTTTGTCCAGAGCGACCAATACGTAGGATAGACACCACATTGTCGATCAGGAGTTTGTCGCTGAGCTGGGGCCCATTGGGAAGACTGCGCAGCCGAGTTTGGACATAATCCAGGATAGCTTCAAAGCGTCTTTGCCACCAACCAATATACATCATACCTGCAATAATGCGGGTGGGGTCGATGTGCCAAAGCTTTTGCAGGTAATTTTCCTGCTCATAGTTTTTAATGTTACGATCGATGTACCTCCGCACAACCTCCTGAACAATTGTATGTTTTCCAATACCTTCTGGACCAATGAGGACCAGTGGAGTATTTTCGTGTTGATAGATAATTTGGTAGAGGCGTTCGACCAGTGGGTCGCGGAAATAGGCGTGTTTGAGTTCGGAAGGGTAAAGGGTATTGAGGTCGTAGCCAACTTTTTCGATTTCGATGGCCCCGTCAAAGGATTCCTCATTTCTCAGTTGATTAAAGAAAAAGGCGGTTTGTTGGCGTTTGAATTTAAAGGGCCCCTCTTTAATAAAAATGCTTTGATTAAGGGTGGTGATGAATTCGCCTTTTTGAGCGAGGTATTGTTCCAGGGTAAATTCGTCCTCTTGCTCTTTTCGGTAGCTTTTGAGTAATTTGACGATGACTTTTTCTGAAGTGCTGAGGATTTCTTCCCACTGTCCTTCTTCCGCATCCACCATGAAGATGAAATTATTGAAAGCGGGCAAACAGACAAAGGTAATAGCTTGTAATTCGAAAACAGCGAGGCCAAAAGTGCCTTTTTGCAATTGTTTACCCAAGCGAAACTCAAAGCTGTGCAACTTGTAGTCGACAATGGGGTTAAATTTATACCAGAGGAGTTGACTGGCCGTGTCTCGATCTAGCTGAAAGCCATTAAACAAGTACTTGAGCTCTTTGTTAAAGCGATTAACCGCCATTTCAAAACGGCGATGATGAGCAACGGGCTGACGTGCAAATAAAGGGCGAAGGTGGTACTCATAACGATCCTCCGTCTTTAAATTCCTGACCAATACTGGAAATGTTAGTTTAACAAAGCTCATTATCGACAATAATAAACAATGTTTTTGGATTTGCAAACCACAATACTTACGCTATTTTATCGACGAATCTACACATCATTTAGCGATGTATGAACGTTTTAAGAAATATGACTAAATTATGGGCAAGAAATTGGATAGGCTTATTGTATGGATAAGAGAATTTTGATAAGTTTAGGGGCTGAACCCTCGGTTTCTTCTCAATAATCTTTTTTTTCCTATTTTGGCATAGTCAATTACTAAACATTAAAGAGCTGTGGCTGAGAGTTATAAATATCCCGACCAAAAGAAATTCAAGTTTCGAGAGCTTAAAATCTATGCTTCTACGGAATGGCTGGCCGATAATAAGAAAAAGTATCGCCAGGTCTTTGATCGCTATGAAACCACCTATATCTATGCCGAACTCTCCTTTTTTAACAAACGCTTTGATGAAGAAGATTGGGAAATTGATGTCGTCCTAAAATGTTATTCTCTGAAAAAGGGACGAAAGGAAGTCTGTACCCTGCGTTTTGATAAGCGAAAAGTCAGTAAATACGATAGTGTTGTCTACATCCGCGAAGGTTGGGGCAACAAAACTGAGGGGCAGTTTTGGAAAAAAGGCACCTATTATTGGGAAGCCTGGATAGAAGGCGAAAAGGCAGCAACCAAATACTTTTATGTAGAAGATGCTGGAAAAAATGTGATGCCTGGCGATAATCCCTATCTGGAAGTCCAATCCCTCAAATTATACGAAGGTCCCTATGATGATGTATCAGAGGACGATCGCTGTTTTTTTAAAAGATTTAGCAGCGAAGAAACCCGCTACATCTATGTAGAAATCATCCTCAAAAATCTCAACTCCGCCAAAAGCTGGCAATGTGAGCTCTTTTCCAAGTTTTATAATGATGCTCGGGAATTGAAAGGACAGGTGGTGCGGCTGCAAAGGGTAGAAAAAAAGGATGAACTCATCAAGATCACCGCAGGCTGGGGGTCCAATGTGAAGGGCTCCTGGCGAAAAGATCGCTATACCACTGAATTGGTTTTTATGGATCGCCTGTTGGCGGTTATTCCATTTGAGGTAGGCGATGAGTTTGAGGAGGGGATTACCCCTGTCTTGCTGCCCGATCGTCATAGCCCTGTTGTGTTGAGCCCTGATGTAGATAATGGGCAGACCTTTGAGGAGGTGATGGCTAAATTGGATTTATTGATTGGACTGACCGAAATCAAACAGAAGGTTAGAGATCACGCCAAATACATTCAATTTCTTCAGTTGCGAAAGGAAAAAGGCTTTGATGAGAAAGAAGAAATCAATGTCCATTCTGTTTTCATAGGAAATCCTGGTACGGGAAAGACAACAGTAGCTGGAATGATGGGGCGTTTGTACAAAAAAATGGGGCTGCTCTCCAAAGGGCATGTCCATGAAGTCGACCGCGTAGATTTGGTTGGCGAATACATTGGTCAGACGGCACCCAAGGTCAAAGAGGCCATTGAAAAGGCGAGGGGAGGGGTACTCTTCATTGACGAAGCCTATGCCCTGGCCCGTTCTAATGACGACAGCAAAGATTTTGGCCGCGAGGTCATTGAGATATTGGTCAAGGAGATGTCGAATGGTGAGGGAGACCTGGCGGTGATTGTGGCTGGTTATCCCAAGGAGATGAAGCATTTTCTAGACTCCAATCCTGGTTTGAAATCTCGTTTCAAACTCTATTTTGAGTTCTCAGATTATCTGCCCCAGGAACTATCGCGCATAGCTGATTATGCCTGTACTGAAAAGGGCGTAGTGCTGATGCATGAAGCGCGTGAGCGGATTGATGCCATCATCACCAATGCCTATCGAACGCGTGATCGCTCTTTTGGCAATGCTCGTTTTGTCTACGATATTATCGAACAGGCCAAGATTAATTTGGGTTTGCGCGTCATGTCTGGAGAAAATCCAAGAGCGCTGGGCAAAGAAGAGTTGTCGATCATCGAATTCCACGATGTCGATCAAATCGAACTTAGCTCCAAGCGCGAATTGCCCTTTATTCCTGTGGATGAAGCCCTATTGGAAAAAGCGCTGGAAGAGCTGGATCGCTTGATCGGTATGAAAAAGATCAAGGAGCAAATCCTCGAATTGGTCCATTTGGTGCGCTATCACCGCGAAATGGATTTGGATGTACTCAACAGTTTCTTCTTACACACCGTCTTTATCGGCAATCCAGGAACAGGTAAAACGACCGTTGCTCGCATTCTGACTAAAGTCTATAAAGCACTAGGTATCCTCGAAAGAGGTCATATGATTGAGACCGACCGACAAGGTTTGGTAGCGGGTTATGTCGGCCAAACAGCCATCAAAACGGCGGAAAAGATCGACGAGGCGATGGGTGGTGTGCTGTTTATCGATGAAGCTTATGCCTTGACACAAGGTAGTAGCCCCACTGCTCATGGTGATTTTGGCAATGAAGCTGTTCAGACCTTACTTAAACGCATGGAAGACCACCGAGGAGAGTTTTTCATATTTGTAGCGGGCTATCCCGACAATATGGAAACCTTCCTAAAGGCCAACCCTGGTTTGAATTCTCGTTTTGACAAAGTCTTAAAATTTGAAGATTACAGCCCTAGTGAGTTGATGGAAATTGCGATGTTGATGTTTAGGGAAAAAGGCATCGAGATTGCAGAAGATGCCCGAATACATCTACAAAAATACCTCAACTTTATCCACGAATACCGCGATAAGTATTTTGGCAATGCACGAACGGTGCGCAATGTTGTAGCTGAAGCCATCAAAAAGCAAAACCTCCGTTTGGCAGCGATGGACAAAGCAGATCGCAAGGATGGTATGGTCAATCAACTACTGATGGTGGATGTAGTAGATTTCAAATCAGACAAGTCTGGCTTTATTTTCAACAAAAAAACCATTGGTTTCAAGAATAAATCGCAAGCAGCAGGGGAATAGCTTATCTACAGCCCTGTCACAAAAAAAATAATTAGCCCCTTTACAAAGTAAGAACCACTTGTCCTTGGCAAGATTTTTGCTCCTTTTTTACAAATACCTCCTACTACATTTCCTTCCCCCCAAACCGTTAAACCGGGCATCGCTCCGGTCATTATAATCCCATCTCATAAGTTTCCAATTGTGTCATCAATTGAGGGAATAAGTCGCTGTTAATCCTAGTGATGGGTAGGCTACACCTAGTTGTATCCCTACCTAAACACCTTTTCTATTGATGACCATCACTTGGGTAGATGCCTAGTTCATCGACCCCCAAAACCATCTGTATGAAAAACATACTTAGATATGGTTTCCAGCCGGGCGACTGGACCATGAGAAGGGAGGAAAACACCAAAGCCCTGTACTTCGCCTTATTTGTACCCCTGGCTTGCATGATTTTTTTGTTGGAATGGGAGCCGCGCATCCTCATCTTTGTTTTCCTGGGTTATTCCTCAGGCGTTATAGGCTTTTTGCTGGCTCGCTCCATGATTAAGTCCAATCAATTGCTCCAACCCACTGACCGATTGTATCGAATATTGGCTCAAAATGTGGGTGACCTATTGATCGTCCACCAATTGGAGGACAGCAGCAATGTCTTTGTCAGTCCTTCCATCAAAGGCTTATTGGGCTACACGCCCAACGAAATTATTTGTAAATATGGCACCTTTCTAATTCATCCTGATGATCGAAAAAACCTAAGTCAATACTTACAAGCTCAACAACTGTTTCGCCACCCTGAATTTAGCTGTATGCTTCGCGTCTTGAAAAAGGATGGGCAATATTTGTGGATGGAGTTGAGTGGAAAAGCCGTTTTTGAAGAGGAAGATGTAAAATACGCCATCCTCTCCTTTCGCGACGCCACCGAACGCAAAGAGGTGGAAACCGCCACCCGCCATTTTGCCGAAGAGCTCATCCGCAAAAAAACCAAAAGTAAGCATCAAGGCAATGAGCTGGCCAGCTTTACCGCCATCATGACCTCCCATGACCTCAAAGAACCCATTCGCACCATCAAGACTTATGTACAGCTGATGGACCAAAAACAAAAACACCTATTAGAAGAGGAAGGTAAAGAATACCTCCACTTCATTAAAGATGGCACCACCCGTATGCTGCGTATGATCGAAGATGTGCTGTCCTTTTCTAGTTTGGGTACCGACAATACCCAAATGGAATCGACAGATATGAATGAAATCATTCGCGACGTCGTCGCTACGCTCCAACATCGAATTACCGAAACCCAGGCCAGCATCACCTATGAAGAATTGCCCCGCATCAAAGCGGATGCCCGTCAATTTCGCCACCTCTTTCAAAATCTGATCAGCAATGCCATCAAGTATCGAGGAGAGTTGGCGCCAGTGATTTACCTTTCCTGGGAAAAACAAAATGGGCAATGGCAGTTTCGCTTACGCGACAATGGTATTGGGATTAAAGAAGAATTCCAGCGCAGCGTTTTTGACATCTTTCGTCGGCTTCATGGTATCGGCAGCCGCTATCCAGGCTCTGGTGTGGGGCTGGCGATTTGTAAAAAGATCCTCGACAATCATCAGGGGCAGATATGGGTTGAATCCGAAGGCTTAGGCAAGGGCAGTACTTTTTGTTTTCAACTTCCTGTTGATCTAGAGGCTGATTTCCCCATTCATCGCCTTCACCAGACGGATGAGTCTGGTCCAGTGATGGCGCTACCCAAGGTAGGGATGCCTATGTGGCGAGCGATCTAGCTGCTCAAAGATAGTTTTTTGGTATTTCGTTGATGTCCTCCCGATCTGTATCTTGCCCTAGTAGGATGTTGGATTGGGGGGATTTTTTATTGGCTGAAAATGGACAGTCCTTTGGGTGAGCGCATTGGAGTTCCAGGATGTGACATAGAAGAGGCTAACTAAGACCTGAAAAATCCCATAATCCAAGGTTTCCAATGGATGGGAACTAAGCGATAGTGCTTTTTGGTTTTTTGCTCCTCGCGAAAAAAGACCAGACCAATAAAAAAGAGATCAATGCTTAGGCGGACCTTGGGATGGGCTTTAATGGCTTCCCATGCCGCCGTCATTTCTGCTGACCAGTAGAGGTCATCGAATACAAAGACACTGGTATTGTGAGCGTACTGGAGACACTGTTTGAAGTATTGGATGGTAGGTTCATAGGCGTGATGGCCGTCGATAAAGACATAATCCAATTGCTCTAATTGACTTAGGGCTTTGGGGAGGCTTTGGGAAAAGGGGCCTTCCAAGAGCTGGATGTTTTGGGCTTTGAGACGTTGAAAGTTTTCACGAGCGATTTTGGCGATCTCTGGGCAGCCTTCGAGGGTAATCAGCTGGCCGTTTAGAGAGGCTTGGGATTGGGTGAAGGCGGAGAGGCCAAGGGAGGTGCCTAGTTCCAATAGCTTTTGGGGTTTGAGGTGATTGATGAGGCGGAACAGGAGGTGTAGAGTGCGAGGAGGGGAGAGTGAGGTGCGAGCGATGGCGGCGACTGCGCGGCTTTTGTTTTTGAGCAGTTTGGAGCCAGCGCCATAATCAGTTACTTCTAATCGACGTGGGTCTTGTCGCATGCGTTGGCGGGTTTCTCGCAATTGGGAAAAGGTATAGAACCAGCGTTGGTCTTCCAGGATATGCTGAGCCAGTTCATAGACAAAGGGAGAATGTATTTGATACAAAGTCGTTGCTTTCCAGTAGAAGCGGAAAAATTGTCGTATCATGTAGAGCTTCTGCACGGCCGCAAATGTAGACATTTTGAATCATTATCTGCTAAATATTAGTTAAGAAGTAGCTGCTGCTCAATAGTCCATTTAGGCTTGGGTACTAGATTCAAAAATTTGTACGTTATGAGGTGTATGAAAAAATGGATGTTGCTTCTATTGGTTTTTACCCTACCTTATCTGGCGCAGGCGCAGCGCTATCGCACGGCTGCAGGGATACGGGTAGGTACAGAAATTGGATTGACCTATCAGCAGCGGTTATTTGATAAAACGACCTTGGAGACGATTTTGGAATCTAAGTTCAAATCTGATGAGTTGGCGCTGACCTTTTTGCTTGAAAGACATCATAAGCTCATTGGTAGACGGCTTAACTTTTACTTGGGAGCAGGAATTCGCAAAGGCTGGTATACGGGAAATAATCCAGAATTGCGCTATGAAGATCCAGCGGGCATCGCTGGGATTGCTGGGGTGGAGTTGACTATCGATCGATTAAACCTCTCCTGGGATTGGCGGCCAGTGATGAATGTGCTGGGGGGCGAAAGTTTTTTTGATAGCCAAACGGCGATTTCTCTGCGCTATGTTTTTATCAAACAAAAGAAGAAAAAAATCAACTGGAAATTTTGGGAGCGCAACAAAAAGAAAAAGAAAAAACGAAGATGGGGCTAGCTAAAATAGGGATGGTGAAGTGGCTATTTGGGCTAGCACTTTTGATAGGACTAGGGCTAAATAGCGATGCGCAAATGCGGGCCAATTTGGAGGAAGAGATCAATAAGATCATTCGTTTTGATACAGAGATCAATAATCAAAATAATCCAGGCTATATCATTGGGGTGGTCGTTGGCGATTCGAGCTTTGTGTTTCCATATGGTACTATTAGAGAAGATACCTTACTGGCACCCAATCGGGAAAC
Organism: Bacteroidota bacterium; assembly: GCA_038529855.1. Lineage (GTDB taxonomy): Bacteria > Bacteroidota > Bacteroidia > Chitinophagales > Saprospiraceae > JBCBDH01. The sequence goes on from JBCBDH010000004.1 coordinate 9,222, forward strand.
CCTATTTGAGGTAGGAGGAATGACTAAGGTGTTTACGGCGGCTTTGGTACATCTATTAGTAGCTGAGGAAAAAATACATTACGATTCCACGCTCAACAGCTATTTGCCAGCAGCCTATCAAAATCCCAATTGTGCGGATATTCGCATTGTGGATTTACTCTATCATACTTCTGGATTGCCACGTATGCCCTTGGAATTTGGGGCCAAGGAAAAAGAGGCCAATAATCCCTATGCCCATTACACCAAAAAAGACCTGCTCGAATTTTACCGTGATTTCCAACCCATCGAACTACCAGGTAAATACCTTTATTCTAATCTCGCCTATGGCCTATTGGAAATCGTCTTAGAGCGACAAACCAATCAGAACTTTAGAGCTCTTTTACAACAAAAAGTGCTTCGCCCCTTCGGTATGCAGCAAAGCGATTTAGAAATTGAAGATCGCAATCGACTGGCTCAAGGCCATACCATCAGTGGCCAAATCACCTCTCCATGGACCTTCCAATCTTTTGCCGCATCAGAGGGCTTAAAAAGTAATGTACAGGATCTTATCTATTTTATCCAAGCCAATTTGAATACCACTGCCCATGTGGAGCAGGAACCTATGCTCCAGGTCCTTCAAACGGTCCAATTTCCAACCCAACTCACCAAAACGTCCTACATGGCAGGGGGCTGGCATATGATTCGTCCGCGAAAAAAAGTGGAGGTATTGATTCATCCAGGGTCTACCAGTGGTTTTAGAGCCTTTGCTGGTTTTGTTCGCAATACAAAGACTGGCGTGGTGGTACTGTCCAATTCCGAATTCGGTACCAATGGACTAGGAATGTTGATTTTGCGAATGTTGAATAATGAGTGGCGCAGAAAGCGTTTTTAAGTCTTGGTTTTTTTGGCCCAAACGGATTAGGTCAAAGTCTTAAATCGCGCTATATTTGTTATTATGCTTGAGTCAACGGCATTATCGGAAAGCCTTAAAAAACAAAGTATACGATTTATTGTCAATCCCTATTCTGGCGTCAGCCGAAAGAAGAATATCGCTTTGCCCATACGGAAGTACCTGGATCATCAGCGCTTTGACTATGAGATTTGTAAGACAGAGGGGCCAGGTCATGCTACGGTTCTGGCGCGGGAAGCGGCGGATGCAGGTAAGGATATCGTGGTTGCGGTAGGAGGGGATGGCTCAGTGAATGAAGTGGCTAAAGGTCTGATGGGAACGGATGTGAGTTTGGGGATATTACCTGGTGGTTCGGGAAATGGCTTTGCCATGCATTTAGGTTGGGGGCGCAACATCAAAAAGGCCATTCAACTACTCAACCACACTACTAAAATTCGAATTGATACCTGTCGGATGAATGAGGATTTTTATGTCAATCTCGCTGGTATAGGCTTTGATGCTTGGGTGGCGCGTCAGCTCAAGCAATCAGGGGTTAGGGGCTTTTTCTCCTATTTGCGATGGGCCCTAAAAGGGGCGCTTGGCTATCGCGCCCGTAAGTATCAATTGGAGATCGATGGGCAACAAATAGAGAGAGAATGTCTACTGGTCGAAGTTGCCAATGCACCCATGTTTGGCTACCACTTCGAAATAGCCCCAAAAGCTAAATACGATGATGGCTTATTAGAAATTATTTTAATCAAAAAGGCACCTAAGCTTCGATACTTATTGTCCCTTTGGCGCTTTTTTAATGGCAGCGCTCACCACAGTTCCCTCGTCGAACGCTATACGGCCAAAACGCTAAGGGTCTGCTCTGAGCAAACCATGGATATCCATACGGATGGCGAAGGCTTTCAAAAAGCCTCTTGCCTAAACTTTTCTGTAAATCCCTTATCTTTGAACATCTTAATTCCCGAAAAGGGAATGGTCAAATCCACTTAACTATCATGGGCAAAAAAAGAAGTAAAAATAAACGCATCGGCATCGTCTACTCCTCCGATCCGGATTTTGAATACAATTACGATGATCAAGAGGGGGTAGAGGATATTTCACCCGAATCACAGAATCTTCGCGTCTTGATTGATCGCAAGCAGCGCAAGGGAAAGGAAGTGACCCTGGTGACGGGTTTTGAGGGATCGGACGAGACGCTTAAAGCGCTGGGTAAGATGCTCAAATCCAAATGTGGGGTAGGAGGATCGGTGAAGGATGGCGAGATTATGATTCAGGGGAATCATCGCGATCGGGTGGTTCAGTTGTTGATAGAGGCAGGGTATAAGCGGACGAAGAAGTCAGGGGGCTAGGTTTTGGGAATTTGAATTGGATGCTGCTTTATGCTAGTGGGTGGTGAGCAATAGGAGCTTGATATAATTTGGGATTTGGGATTTGATGGATTTGCCCCCTTTGTTGGGAAGGGGCCCACCCTCGCTCCACCACCGCCCTGCCCTTAACGGGCAGTCAAAAAACCACCACCACTATCACCCCCTTACCCACAAAGCATACCTCTCCAATCTCAGCAAGGAGCAACAGCTGAAAATCAAAAAACTACTCAATATTTTAGGCCTAATTAAACAAGTAGTACCTATAGGACGCAGCAGGTACCCAAATTCCATAAAATTTTAAGCACTTTTTTTAAAATAATTTTTTGAGGCTTGCTGATTACGTTGTTTACTTCTTAATACTAATCCGCATCAACAAGTCCTACGCATTATGCTTACAGCATTCAAAAAATAACCCGACAGTTTTTCAACTGCCAGGTTATCTTAGCTCAGATGAGCACTTTAGGACTTAGTTATTGACAACCAAGCGCTGACTTCTAACGCTGCCATCCTCTAAACGGAACATCATTAAATAAATACCAGTGGGTATGGAGCGATCCAGATGGTATTGGAAGATGGATTCTTCTTCGGCAGGCAAGATGGTCCCAATAAGCTGACCATTGATATTCATCAAGCTGATTTCTACCACCTCAACACCGCGAATGTCAATATAAAGGCTACTGCTACCAGTGATAGGGTTTGGAAATACATTGATGCCATCAACTACTTTACGATTGTTTTCTTCCACCGCAGAACTCCTAAGCCCCCATTCAAAAGGATTTCCCGTATATATCGGAAGACCATCACAATAATCTCCACTGACCAACCAAACGCAATCTCCCCAACGAATCTCAAATTGGTACAAGAACTTTGGGTCTTCTCCATGGTGATCAAGACAGTTTAAATCTGTGGGTACAGGCAATTTGATTCCATTACAATCTTCAAAGCCAAAGATGTCTTCAGATACACAGAAAATGGAACCCACTGTTGGTGTATAAACTGCTCCATTGGTGCGATCAATCACCGTAACTGTTGATCCAACAGGGAGATTTAAAGCCAGGTGAAGTGCTGATTCGAGCACCAGCTGTGGATCAGGATTAGCCGCCATACACTCCTCTCCAACATCACAACTACCAGGGAAGCTAAAGCCACGTTCAATCGTACAGCAGACCTCTCTGAATCTTAAGACCAAAGAGACCAGCGCATGTCCTGTACAACTGGCATCTTGAAAAATCATTACGCCGCAAATGGTATGTGTTCCATCCGTTTGAATACTCAAAATTTCCAATTCTGCTAAGTCTACCTGACAAGTCACACTATTGGTTCCCGCCAATACTTCCTCGATGATATTGGGACTGCTTACGGATAAGCAAAAGGTTCGCGCCAGTTGGCCATTGTAGAGAATACAGTCAGAGGTATGCCAATTGACCACCTGTGCCCCCTCACATTCACTCAAGCAACAGGGCAGATCTTCTGTCATCACCCAAATGGTCCCTGGGCAGCCTGCCAGAATAATGTCAAATACCAATAATTCCCCATCACAAGTACAGGTATTGCTTACAAAAACAATGTCTAATTGCAAGCTGCTATCCGTTGGCGTAGCGGTATGACTGATGTAGTCATAATTGGGATAATAAGAATAGATTAATTGGATTTGATCGGGAGTGAGAGGAGCTTCCAGCGTTGCCTGTACCGTAAATGGTTCTCCCTGTGCGACACATTCTGGGGTTTCAAAAACGACATTGGGGGCACAGCAATTGACCACTTCAAAAGTGATGATTTCTGGCGTCCAGGCTACACAGACCTCTGGGTCGCAATTATAAGAAGCAATGTATAATTGGTATTCCCAACCCGCTTTAAAATAACCAGGGTAAAGGCTATTGAGATCACCGTCAAAACCATCCAAACTAGCGCTCATCCACCCAATGGTCTGCCCCATTCCAAAAGGTCCAGAATCGCCTATAGGGCGTTTGGAGATGGCACCAAAATGATTGCCACTTAAGGGATCAATGCCATGATAATAGATAGGGTCTCCAGCGCAGATACGGCTTAGGTTGGGTTCTACATTGGTAGGAGAGGTATTGATGGTAACGATTGGGTCAGATTAGTCGGCAAAATATAAGTCATTATTGGTCCCTGCTATAAACTCTGAACCCACGACAACCGTACCATTGGTCAGGGTCAAAATAGGTTCTACATCATACCAAGTACCATAGCTCAGCCCTAGGTCAACCAGGTCGATTAAATAAGAGGAAAAGGTCCAAGTACCATCACTATTTAAGGTGGCTGGTACGATGACAGATTGGCCATTGGTGTTGGAAAAGCGTAGTTCAAGGGAGGCCAAACTGAGATTACAACCTGTGTACAAACCACTGATGTCAAAGTCGTGTAAGATACAGGAACGGGGCGAGATATTGGTCGTAGTTATTGTTCCAGCTCCTGGCATAATGCCCCCCAGCCAATTGGCCAAGGTTAAAAAACTATTGTTATTGATGCTCTCTATCTCTACAATATCAGAGGTGCCAATCCCTATAGTAGTTGGTGGAGTACCAGCCATTAAGGCAGGATCATTGGTAGTGATCCCGTCCATGAGATAATCATCTAGTGAGAGGTTTCCTCTAAAGGTTGCTGGCACTTCACAAAAAACAAAGAGGTGAGCACCATTTCCACTATTTTGACTATTTGACTTTAGGGTGTTCCCAGCAGCACATATCCCATTAAGATCCGCCTGTAGCCCAGGCGCTCCATCTGTAATAATCATAACTAAGTCAACAGGGAGACCTGCAGCGATTGCAAGTCCAGTACTCCAGGCGTCAGATAAAGGACTGGTGTTCTGATCTTGAAAAAGGGTATTAGTAATCCAATTGCTATGAACATTTGCATTGGTTGTATTCGCATCATAGACCACCGTAGATGGACCGTCTGGGGCTGCACCAGGGGTAGTCTCTTCTATACTTCCCATGCCGATCAGCAATACTGTATTTCCTGTCCCTAATTGATTATTGACAAAAGTTGTTAGACCTGCACGAATATTGGCCACCTCATTATCAAATAATGCAATGCTTCCTGACTGATCAATGATAATAGCAATATGTAAACTACAAGCAGGTACCAAATCAGGGTTAGGCAGAGGAGTATCCCCTGTACGGGAAAGACCACTACCTTCTCTTTGCTGTTGTTTTTTAGCTGCTAAAAAGCGATGGCGGTTCTCTTCCCGAAATTTTTTCCCCAGTAAGCGCTTCGTACCTCTTTTTGAATTTCTTCGTGAGGTCGAGTCAAAACCCCTTCTGCTTGATAATCTTGTTGTAAGTTCTCGATGCTTGGAATCTCGTTAGGAGCTGGTTCGTTTAGGTGTGCCTCTACATAGGTAGCTAGTTCATATTGAAGATCGCTTGCAGTGGTAGGAGCTATATTTTGAGCGGATAAGCCCTGGGAAAGTCCCCATACCCAAATGGAAATTAAACCTAATAATCTCATCATTTTAAAGTTTTCGTCTACACAGCCTACCAAGTGCAGACTATTGTAGATTGGTTAAATGTAAAAATCAGTTTTTGATACTTATCTAATGTTCTAGTAAAAGGGTGGCTAGCTGACAGGGGAGAGTAAGCCTCCATGACAGGTTCAGGTCTATCGCATCGCTACAGACCACTGATTAATTACATGTAATATGGTTAGTCCATACCCCCCCAAAGAATGGGGGATAAGGCCACTAGGAATTCCTGAAGACTATTTTGCATCTGAATTAGGTAGGAAAAGCCACCTAAACACAAAATAAGCCCGATCTGTGCATCCAGGCAATTGAAACGCCTTCCAAGAGGACGGGCGCGTAGGAATAAGGAGACAAACGAGTAAGCCTAAAGACCAATAAAGAACGGACGCGTCATTTATCATGTACGAACGCGTCGCAAGTATTCCAGATTTCTAGTATCTTCTGCTAAACCAACTCTTGGCGAACTATTGTCCTGATATTGAGGTCATGGCCATAACTGGTGAGGTGACGGCAGCGAGGGCCCTCATCAAGCATCATCATCCAGATGTGATCTTTCTAGATATTGAATTAGAAGACGGAACGGGCTTTGATATGATGGAAGGCTTTTCCAGCTTGGATTTTTTTACCATTTACATCACCAGCTATGATCAATACAGCATACAAGCCATCAAGCATGCCGCTTTCGATTATATTCTTAAGCCTTTTTCTATCATAGAACTAAGGCAGTCTATTGAACGCTTGCGAGAGCAAATGCCTTTGAGGAAAATGCTCCAAGCGCTAAACACAGCAAAAGAGCTTAAGGCATTGCCCTCCTTCCAAGAGAAATTAGTACTGAGGTATGATAAAGGGGCTAAGGTTGTTCACCATGACGAGATTCTTTTCTTTGCTGCAGATAAACCCTACAGTTGCATCTACCTCAGTGACCAAAGTAAGGTACTCCTCCGTATACCACTGAGTAAAGTAAAAGAGCAACTACCTGCTATATTCTTTCAAGTACACCGCAGCTATATCATTAACCTAAGTAAAGTAAGAGAATGGGAAAAGGGAAGAGGTGGAGAAGTATTACTAGAAAATGGCAAACGACTTCCCATAGCTTATCGCCTCAAAAAAGAATTTGAGGCAACGATAGCGGAATTGAATCTGGGAAAATTTTACAGCTGATGGATTGTTGAATAATTGTTAAGCTGCTTGGTCCATTAGCTACTAGTTGGGATGGGGAAGGCTCGCATTTTGGCTGGGGGTAAAGTCACCTTAGGTCAGATAGATCCGCATCATCCGATCCTTCCCCTGCATATCCTTCCTCAAATCCACTGCCCCAAAGCCCATTTCCTGCATATACAACAAAAGCTCCTGCGCATTATACTCATTGCACTCAAAAAATAACTGCCTCTTGCAATACTCCTTCGCAAACTGAGCAATCGTCTTATAAAACAATAAAGCATCTGCATCATTGACAAAAAGTGCCAAGTCAGGCTCATGCGCTAAAACATGCTTGGGCATCAAGACTTTTTCGGAATCGGGAATGTAAGGTGGATTACTCACCACCAAATCAAACGGCCCTAAAGTCACCCATGCTGAATGATCCAAAATATCGCTCCTCCTAAAGTCCACATCCACATTCAGGAACTGCGCATTAGCCTGGGCGACCTGTAGTGCTGCCTCGCTCTTATCAATCGCCACAACCTCCATTTGCGGCAATTCCTTTTTCAAACTAATCGCAATACAGCCACTTCCTGTCCCAATATCCAGCAAACGCATAGGTGGCCCATCCCGAAATAGTGCTACCAGCCAAGCCACCAATTCTTCCGTCTCCTGCCGTGGAATCAAGACTGATGGATTGACCTGAAAGCGATGGCCATAAAAATCGGCCATACCCAGTATGTATTGCAAAGGCTCTTCAGCCAATAGTCGGTCGCGGATGCGGTTTAGGTGATGGATGGCCTTTTCGTTTAAAATATCCTGGCGCTGAAAGTTGCGGATTTGAAATTCATCTTCAAAAACAATTCGGGCCATACTTTTGGCCTCTCCCAAACCGTATAAATGGTCGAGCGATTGAATAAATTGCTGATGAGCATCGCGAATGGATAGGGGCATTAGGAAAGTCGGTTTTTAAAATCATCGTAGCCAAATTGGCGGAATAGCTCAAAATCACCATAGGGCTTGAGCATTCCAATAGAGGGGTGCGTGACGCCGTTAAACATAGTGGTTTTGACCATCGTATAGTGGATCATATCTTCAAAAATCAGTCGCTGTCCTACATACAAGGGTTCGTCAAAGCGGTATTCCTCCATGAAATCACCTGCCAGACAACTCGTTCCGCCAATGCGATACAAATGTTGTCCTTCCTTGTGTTCTTCGCTAGCCCGTCTGATTGTTGGGCGATAGGGCATTTCCAGGGTATCGGGCATGTGGGCCGTGAAAGAGACATCCACAATGGCCGTTTTGATCCCCTTGTTCTCCACAATATCCATAATTGTACTCAACAAAAATCCTGTTTCCCAGGCAATGGCACTGCCTGGTTCGAGGATGATTTCGACCTCGTACCGCTTCTTAAAATCTTGGAGCAATTGGATCAAATGTAAAATATCATAGCCTTCGCGCGTCATCAAATGTCCACCCCCCATATTGACCCATTTGAGTGAGGGCAGCAAATGTCCAAAGCGCTCCTCAAAGGCTATTAAGGTTTTTTCTAATGCATAGCTATCTGATTCGCAAAGCGTATGGAAATGTAAGCCTTCAACTCCCTGTGGAAGCCCACCTGCCAATTGCTCTGCCGTGATTCCCAAACGACTACCTGGTGCACAGGGATTGTATAAATCTGTTTCCACTTCGCTGTATTCTGGATTGACCCTCAAGCCAATGGATACTTGACCCAAATGAGCCTGTACCTTTGGCCAAAATCGCTCGTATTGACTCAAAGAATTAAAAGTCAAATGACTACTCATCGAAAGCAATTCGTCAAATTCTTCCCAGCGATAGACTGGTGCGTAGCTATGCGCCTTGACCCCCATTTCTTCCATACAAAGCCGTGCTTCGTTGATTGAACTAGCCGTTGCTCCTGGCAGGTATTCCCTTATGATAGGAAAGACCTTCCACATCGCAAAACCCTTAAAAGCCAGAATGATATTGACTCCTGCCGCTTGCTGTACCTCGTCAATACGCGCCAGATTTTGCCGCAGCAGATTTTCCTCTATCACAAAACAGGGAGAGGGAATGTGATCATAAACCATCATACGCCTTAGTTTAATTCAAGGTCAACATCAAAAGCTTCCTGCCAGGGAAGACCATATTGATTGAGTTTGTCAAGAAAGGGATCAGGATCAAATTCTTCGACATTAAATACGCCTGCCCCAGACCATTTTCCCGTTAGGACCATCATCGCACCAATCATTGCTGGAACGCCTGTGGTGTAGGAAACCCCCTGTGTCCCCGTCTCGTCATAAGCCGCTTGATGGCTGCAATTATTCCAAATGTAATAGCTTCTTTCCGCTCCATCCTTAATTCCCCTGATTCGACAGCCAATGGAGGTCTCTCCTGAGTAGTTTTCCCCTAAATCACCTGGATCTGGTAAAACAGCCTTTAGAAACTGTAGGGGAACAATTTGCTGACCTTGAAACTCGACGGGCTCAATGCCTGCCATACCAATATTTTGAATGACTCGTAGATGCGTGAGGTATTCTTCGCCAAAGGTCATCCAGAAACGGGCACGACGGATGCTGGGGTAGTTTTTGACCAGCGATTCCAGCTCTTCGTGGTAGATCAAATAAGAATTTCGAGCGCCAATGTTGGGGTAGGTGAGCAGTTGCGAAATCTCGTGGGGTTCGGTCGTGATCCACTGCCCATTTTCGTAATAACGCCCCTTTTGGGTAATCTCGCGAATGTTGATTTCTGGGTTGAAATTGGTGGCAAAGGCTTTGCCATGATCGCCTCCATTGCAATCGACAATATCCAAATAGTGGATTTCATCAAAATGGTGTTTGGCTGCTCTCGCCGTAAAAATACTGGTTACCCCTGGGTCAAAACCACAACCCAATACGCCCGTAATACCCGCCGCTTTAAAACGATCCTGATAAGCCCACTGCCAACTGTACTCAAATTTGGCTTCCTCCTTGGGCTCGTAGTTCGCTGTATCCAAATAGTGAACCCCCGTTTCCAGACAGGCATCCATAATGGTTAAATCCTGATAGGGAAGGGCTACATGAAGGACCAATTTGGGCTGAAAAGCGCGGATGAGCGCGACCAGCTCTGGGACATTTTCAGCATCTACGGCTGCTGTGCGGATCGCCTGATAGCCCGTATCTCTTTGCACATCTCTTGCTATGGCTTCACATTTGGAAACCGTCCTGCTGGCCAGCATAATTTCTGAAAAAACTTCAGGATGTTGAGCGCATTTGTAAGTGGCCACTCGACCTACACCTCCCGCTCCAATGATCATGATTTTAGACATGAAAAAGCATTTACTGGTTAAAATTAGAAAATGATCAAATGAGGCCACAAAAGTAAACATATCAATCCTGTTTTGATGTGGTAAGGGCTCAATTTTTTTGAGAGCGATCTTTTGTAATGTCGCCAGAGCTCGTGGATGAGCGATAATCCTTACCTTTACCAAAAAGAAAAGCATGGCCGTACAGCTAAGCAAAGGAGATAAAACTGCATTGATCATTGGGGCGAGTGGCCTGGTGGGGAGCTTTTGTCTCGAGCAATTGCTGCTATCTCCAAATTATGCGCGGGTCCTGAGTTTTGGGCGTCGCAAATTGCCGATCAAAAATGCTAAGCTACAGCAATACATCATCGACTTTGACCAACCTCAGCAGTATACCGCATATTTCCAGGGAGATGATTTTTATTGCTGTCTGGGAACGACGATCAAAAAGGCGGGTAGCCAGGAGGCTTTTCAAAAAGTAGATTATACCTATATCTACGAATTGGCGAAGATCGCTGCTCACAATAAAGTCAATCAATTTTTGCTAGTCTCTGCTATAGGCGCTGATCCCAACTCCTTGATTTTTTACAATCGAGTCAAAGGAAAAACGGAAGAAGCCATCCGTAATTTGCCCTTTTGGGCCGTTCATATCTTTCGCCCCTCCGTATTGTTGGGGCAGCGCAATGAAAATCGCTGGGGAGAAAGGGCAGCAAGCATCATTGGGAAAGGGATTGACTATTTCACTGGAGGTCTATTGGGGAAATACAGCCCTGTTGAAGGTGAGGTCGTTGCAAAAGCGATGCTGAACGCTGCACAAAGATTGGAAGGTGGCATTCATACCTATTACTACAAACAAATGGAACCTTTGGCCAATCCTCGCCAATTGGATTCCCCTTCTTGATATGGAAATACAGACCGATCGATTACTACTGAGCTCCTTTATGCCAACAGATGCCCAAGCCTTATTTGAGGGCTTGCAGCAATATAAAGAGGTTCTCATTCGCGATTTTCCCATTACTTATTCTCAAACGGGGACTTTGGAGGCAACACAGCAATATTTAAAGGATAAGGCAGAAGTTTGGCAGGAAAGAAAGGGACTTTGGCTGGGGATTTTTCTTTCTACTCCCCAAAAAGTCCTGATAGGCAGTCTCCTACTTCGCGACTTAAGCTGGCGCGTACCCAAAGGCGAGCTGGCTTACTATCTTTTTCCCCCCTATCAAAAAAAAGGATATGCCAGAGAAGCCCTTCGTGCATTTTCGGATTGGTGCTTTGAAGAACAGGGGATTAGGCGGCTTTGCATGCGAATTGCTACCCATAATACCCCAAGCTATCGACTGGCAGAAGCCTGTGGTTTTGAAAAGGAAGGTTGTTTGCGAAAAGAGCATCGAACTGGTGAGGGCGACTTGGTAGATGTATTTGTCTATGCAAGGATTATGGAAGATTAAGGGTAAACCTGTCGAATTTCGCGATCAATCACCATAAACAAAGGAATGAAAGGCAGATACAAGCGGTATTCATTGACCCGCCCCATGATAAAGACCAAGCCAAAATAAGCGCCCACCAGCAAGTAGAAAAAGGGATAGTCGTAGATGTGCCGCTTCATATAACGACTAATGCGGTTGTAAAAAATGAGTAAAAAGGCCAGGATCAGCCAACTAGCTGGATTCTGCACCAGGTAATACAATTTGAGATTATCCAAGATCATAATTGGCGTGGTGTAATAAGTCGCCTCTGGGAAAATGATAAACTGCAAGAGCAACTGACTGATGATAGGCAAAGCGACCAAACAGACTTTCAACCAAACCCGCTGCTCAAAATAAAAGGCCACAAAACAGCCATAAATCAAAGCCATATCACTTCGACTAAAACTGAGGACTAAGATTCCAAGTATTTGAAGAATTGCGCTGCGCCAGCCTGGTCGGGCAAAGGGGAAATACATACAATAGGCCGTGCAGAGAAACAGCAACCCAAGTGTATCTGGCCGCCAGCCCGTGTACTGGGTATAAATGTATAAACTGGCAAAGAGCAGATTGAATAGGATGCGGATGCGCACTCGATGATGCCCCATTAGCTGGTAAAAAAACTCTAAGAGACCAAAGGCACAGAAAAAGTTGAAGACCAAAAGGGCATTGCTAAAAGGAACATGAGCTTTGACCAGCTTCAACCCTTCCCAAACGACCTTGATACCCAAGAGTGGAATAATGCGATATTGGTCTGGTGCATCCCCTCGGAATTCGAGGATACGACCATAAAACTGGTGCTCTTTTTCATATTCCAAGTCGCCAATAAAAAATTTATTGGCGGCATTGGCAATGAAAATGGCCAGAATCATATGGATGAGAAATCGTTTTCTTAAACGCATGTACTGTTTTCGACTGCCCCAATTTAGGACCTTTTTCTGAGAGTGTTTACAAAATATGACTTATTGCGGAAGGACCCTCTAAAATTGCTTACCTTTGCCCCTCAAATCAATCACTATACCGATGAGCAAATCCTCAGTCGTTCACACCTCTGAAATTCTGGTCAAAGTAGGCCTGGATAAGGAAAAAGTACCCGTACACATTGAATGGGAAGCAGATGAAGGGCAAACCAAAGCCGTTCGCCACGATGGAAAAGCGATGATGCTGGCCTTTTTTGAAAAAGACACCCGCGAAACCATGAAAATCGACCTCTGGACCAAAGAAATGCAGATTATCGAAATGGATCGCTTTATCTACCAAACACTTCGGGCCATGGCTGATACCTATTTTCGCGCTACGCAAAACCAGAAGCTGGCCACGGAAATGCAGCGATTCGTCCAATATTTTGGAGAGGAAACGGAGGTGATTCCCAAGTCCTCTAATTAATCAATCGACCATAAATTTTCCATAATACCATTGCTCACCTACTCGGCCACTCAACCAGTAAATCCCTGGATGAAGGTGGCTGATGTCCAACTGTTGTTGTTGAAGGGACTGGACCGATTGTTCTTGCCCAAGTACATTCCATATTCGGACTTGGTCGAGCAATTGTCCCTTGGGTAATTGATAAGCAATCCATTGACTGCTGGGATTGGGGAATAGCGCCAGAGACTCGTGTTTTTCAAACTCAAATACGCCAACTGGTGGGCTGGGCACCTCAAAACGCCGCGTAATTGAACAGCCCGCATCATCCGTAATCGTCAGATCATAAGTTCCTCCTGGAACGCCTGGAAGATCAGGCGAATCAAAGCCATTGCTCCATTCGAATTGCAAACCACCTACGCCTCCCGTTACGACCAATTCGATAAAGCCATCTGAAGCGCCTATGGCAGTCTCTCCACTAATATTCTGACTCAATACGTCAATGCCATTGAACTCCGTCCTAAATCCTTTGAAATAAAATAAGCCATTGATTAAAGCTGGAGAAGCACAACCTGCATGATCATCATCACCAAGATCGCTCACTTCAATATCCATCGCCCCGTTCTGCACAAATGTAGTCTGAGCCAAGAGCGAATTTTCAAAACTGATTTGATCATCTCCCATACAATAAGTCAACCGAATAGGAGAAGTGGGCATCCAGTCGTACAGATCATTATCCTCCAGAGCTACCTTAAAGGGATGATTGGGATTATTAATAAAATTTTCAACTACAGAATCTTGCAAAATAGCTTTGGGTATGGCTGGTAGCATCGCATTAATTTCACCCAACCCTAAGGAGCCATCAAAAAGCGGAGGAAGTAAAGTATCATATGGCGAAATGAATACATCAGAAGGATCATTATAAAGTGTACCATAAATATCCTGATAAGCCAATTCGACATAAGGCAGATAAGAAGGGGAGGGGTAAGGCTCGTCCTGAATGATGACATTGGCCTGAATCCCTGATAGGTCATAGGGCCCTGACATAGGATTGGACGCTGTCACAACTAATTCATTACTCAGTTCTTCCTGAATGACCTTATGCGCTGCTACCGTCGCATGTCCACCCTGAGAGTAACCAAATAAAAAAAGCTGATCGCTCAGCGGATTACCCAATTCCGCAATCACCGCCTTGCTCGCTCTAATCATATCGATGACCGCAGAGGCTTCCGTTGCCTCATGTACATAAGGATGTAAACCTGGAGAATCGCCTAAACCAACATAATCTGGCATAGCTACAAAAAAGCCATTGGTTCCATACAAAAGTCCAACATCTGATTCTCCTGAAGCTCTCGATGGCACATCATCTTTTTCAGAAATCGACCCGTGTTGATAGCTCGCCATAGGCAATTGGCAAGTATTACCCACTGGGACCATCAGAGCACCACTGGCGGTCACCATTTGACCTTGCGGATTGGGTGTCTGATAGCGTACGACGTAAAAGTCAACTGCATAATCGTAATCCATCAAAATGGGAGAGATACCGAGATTGTCACCAAGCTGTTGGAGTTCAGGGATACTGTAGCTGTCCACTAATTCGTAGGAAGTAAGTTGGGCTTGTGTAAACAAAGATAAACATCCCATCAACAGTAAGCAGAGTAAGCTTCTTTTAAACATAAAAATACCTTGTTTGACCAGAAATTAGAATAAACAGTAATATAACCTTATTCTACATGATCAGGAAATTTATTTTAGTTGACTATGGATTTTTGCAAAAATCAGCTTACCTTTGCAGCTGGTGAGGGTCAGACGACCAGCTCCTTCTGAACTCCCCCAGGGCAGAAATGCAGCAAGGGTAGGAAGTTGTAGCGGTGCGATGTGATTCCTCACCTTCTTTTTTTGACCTATCCAAATAGCCATTATTCACTTCCAACTCAACATTCTATGAAGTTCTTTATTGATACGGCCAGCCTCGACCAAATCAAAGAGGCCAAAGATTTAGGTATTCTTGACGGTGTCACTACCAACCCCTCCTTGATGGCCAAGGAAGGCATCAGTGGAGCCGAAAATATCCTGAACCACTACAAAACCATTTGCGAAATCGTAGATGGAGATGTCAGTGCAGAGGTGATCGCCACTGATTTCAATGGAATCGTTGAGGAAGGAAAAAGACTAGCAGATATTGCCCCCAATATCGTTGTTAAAGTACCAATGATTAAGGAGGGTATTAAGGCCATTAGCTATTTTACGGAGCAGGGCATCCGCACCAATTGTACCTTGGTTTTTTCTGCTGGCCAGGCGATTTTAGCCGCCAAAGCTGGAGCGACTTACCTGTCCCCCTTTATCGGCCGTATTGATGACATCAACTGGGAGGGTATGGAATTGATCAAAAAGATTGCTGAAATCTATGCCGTACAGTTTTTTGATACCGAAATCTTGGCGGCTTCCATCCGCAATTCTCGTCATATCGTAGATGCCGCCCTAGCTGGAGCTGATGTGGTAACTTGTCCCTTGAACTCTATCCTCGGCCTACTCAAACATCCTTTGACAGACATTGGATTGGAGAAATTCTTGGCCGATTATCACAAGTCTAACCCAGAGGCGGTTAATTCTTAAGCGTTTTTCTGCGGGCAGTCTCTCGGACTGAATTGGCTCAGTCCGAGAGTAGCGGGATGGCCATAAAAGATACTTTTATAGCACCCTGTCAAATCCTCGACAGCACCATCCTAATCAAGCGATCCACTGTCTCCTTTGGTGTCTCACTAAAGCTTTTATCATGGCGATTAGCCAAAATAGCATTGCAGGAAATAGCTCGATGGCCCAATAAGCGAGCAAGCCCATAGATTCCTGCCGTCTCCATTTCAAAATTAGTGATTTGTAGATCGCGGTAGCGGAAGTTCTGCAAACTGCTAAGTAGCTGTGGTTCTGCAATTGGCCCTCTTAGACTACGGCCTTGAGGCCCATAAAAACCCGTACAAGTCACAGTGATTCCCTTTAGCATATTTACCCCAATTCGCTCGATTAATTGTGGATCACCTTCAGCTAAGTAAGGGCGCACAGGAAAGGCAATTTGGTGACCCAGCTGCTGAAAAAATTCATATTGCACCATGTGTTCATTGGCATTATTGCTAAAATCGTAATAATGCATAAGCCCGTCCAGCCCAATGCCATAGGCACTGATCAGATAGCTATCGACGGGAATATCAGGCTGTAATGCACCAGAAGTACCAATGCGAATAAAATTCAATGCGGTCTTTTGCTCCTTGACCTCGCGCCTTTGGAGGTCAATATTGACCAGGGCATCTAATTCATTGAGGACAATATCGATGTTATCCGTCCCAATGCCTGTGGAAATGACCATAATGGATTGGTCTCTGAGCTTCCCAATGTGGCTGACAAACTCTCTTTTCTGCACCTTTAGATCGAGGTGATCAAAATATTGAGATACTTGCGGTACGCGTTCCTGATCGCCAACGAGAATAATATTTGGCGCTATGTGCTCAGGGCGCAGATGCAAATGATAGACACTGCCATCGGGATTTAAGATGAGTTCGGATTCGGGTATTTTTGCCATTTAATAGTAAACCTTTTGGTAAAAATAGAATTTAGATTTGAGTTAAGAAGTACTAAATATTATTTTACGCTCGCTCTAATCGAGTATTTCGAGAAAGCGATTCAACGATCTAAACCTTATGAGAAAAATTTATCATTTAGCTAACTGTAATACTTGCCAAAAAATTATCAAGCAGCTCAATAATGGGGAAGGTTTTGAGCTACAAAATATCAAAGAAGATAAAATTCTGGCGAAGCAACTAGATGAAATGAAAAAAATGGCGGGCTCCTATGAGGCTCTATTCAGCCGCAGGGCAATGAAGTATCGCGCTATGGGACTACACGAAAAAGAATTGACCGAAAAGGATTACAGAAAACTCATACTCGAAGAATACACTTTTCTAAAACGTCCGGTAGTCATCATCAAAGACCAAATTTTTGTGGGTAATGCCAAAAAAGTAGTCGCCGCTGCCGTAGCTCAACTTTAATTATGATTCATCAATCGGTAATTAGCGATTGGTTTAAAGACCTGCAAGATCGCATTTGTACTGCTCTGGAAGATATGGATGGGCAAGGCCGTTTTCACCAAGACCTTTGGGAGCGCCCTGGAGGTGGTGGTGGCCGCACACGGATTATTCAAGGCGCAGTGATCGAAAAAGGCGGGGTTAATTTCTCTGCTGTAGAGGGCCAAATGCCAGAAAAAATTGCCAAAGCGCTAAAACTCGAGGCCAATCAGTTTTTTGCTACAGGGGTCTCCATCGTCTTGCATCCTCGCAATCCCTGGGTGCCAATCATTCATATGAATGTGCGCTATTTTGAGACGGATGCAGCCTGGTGGTTTGGTGGGGGGATCGACCTGACGCCCCACTATGTCTTTATGGAAGATGCGCAGTATTTTCATCGCGAACTCAAAAGGGTCTGCGATCAACACGATGCGAATTATTATCCCAAATTTAAGAAATGGGCAGACGACTATTTTTATGTCAAACATCGCAAAGAGACGCGTGGCATAGGAGGGATTTTCTTTGATCGTTTGAGTGGGGAAGGAGCGGAGGCCCAGCAAAAGCATTTTTCCTTTGTACAAGATGTTGGAAATTTGTTTAGCCCAGTCTATATCGAACTGGCCAATCGCCATCGAGACCAAGCTTTTGAGGAACAACACAAAGAATGGCAGTACCTGCGTAGAGGGCGCTATGTTGAGTTTAACCTGGTTTGGGACAAAGGGACTAAATTTGGCTTGGACACGGACGGACGGACGGAGTCTATATTGATGAGCTTACCGCCACAGGTTTCTTGGGTATACAATCATCAGGTAGCGGACAGCAGTATGGAGGCCAGTACCTTATCGGCCTTGGTCAAAGACTACGACTGGATTGGCGCTTAATTATTGACAGAAAATAAAAATAGGGGCAGTTTCGATGATGTTACTCTTATTGCCATCCTTATCCTCCATTTGTATTTCAAAGATTAGCGTATCCACTGGTTGTAAGGTGGAGGGTTGACAAGGGAATTGGCCATTTTCATAATAGCAGCAAAAGCCTCCTGCCTCGTCGATTCGCAGGGTAATCTCTCCAGATATGCCATTATTGGCTCCTTGCTCTGGAATTTCTGGAATACCAAATGGCTTGACGGCGAAGTCATTATCGGCACGAGGGTCGCGTACAAAGACACTGTGAGTGGTATCATTGGCAATTAAATTACCATCTCCATCTGTAAAACCAATCGTCACAAAAACGACATCGTTAATCGTTTTTTGAACCACTGTATCTCTTGAGATACTGATAAATTCGATGATGGGTTCAGCTGGATAATCTGGGGGCTTGGTGCAAAAGCTTAGGCTTAGGCCAAGCAAAAGGACGGATAGGTACTTTAATGCTTTCATATTCATTGGATAATATCCTATTTTAACGCGAATATTGCCATTTTATTGAGAACAAAATTTTGGAGCGACAGGTTTACGACAAATGAATGTAACAGCATATCACAAAGCCCGACAAAGCCTTTCTGTCGCCATTCGCACAGTACAGCCCAATACTTTTGATGAAGTGGCCTTGGCTACCTTTCGCTTTCATATTCATTGGATAATATCCTATTTTAACGCGAATATTGCCATTTTATTGAGAACAAAATTTTG
>JBCBDH010000005.1:0-25527 GCA_038529855.1 Bacteroidota bacterium
ATGATCGACACAGTGGTCAGGTCAGTTTTCCTGGTGGCCGATACGAACCCGAGGACAAAAGCCTGGCTAGTGGGGCCATCCGCGAAGCACAGGAAGAAGTGGGCATCAATCCAAGCGACATCCAGCTCTTAGGGCGATTAACCGAGCTGTACATCCCAGTCAGCAATTTCTTGGTTCATCCTTTTGTAGGCTTTGTCAATCATCGCCCTTCCTTTATTCCCCAAGAATCAGAAGTGGCTGAAATACTAGAAGTCCCGCTCAGCCATTTGCTCGATCCCATGAATACTAGAACTACCAAAATACACCTACCACAAAACGTCATCCTTAGCGATGTCCCTTACTACCACGTCGCCCAAAAGGTCGTTTGGGGTGCAACCGCCATGATGCTTAGCGAATTTCTAGAAGTCGTCGAAGCGGCTCGCCCCAACTAATTTGTTTACCAACCTACTTTACCGCCTCAAGCTGCACAAAAAATTCGTATTTTTGCAGCAGCATTATCAACCAATACGACTGATACCTGCGATCATCTGAACAGGGCATCGGTCGGTACAAAATGCCCTGACCACATGGAAAAAATAAAGCCCTACCAACCGAGCCATAAGGTGCGGATTGTCACTGCCGCCTCCTTATTTGATGGCCATGATGCTGCAATCAATATCATGCGCCGAATTATGCAGTCCTCAGGCGCAGAGATCATCCACTTGGGCCACAATCGCTCCGTTCAGGAGATTGTCAATACGGCTGTACAAGAGGATGTTCAGGGAATTGCCATTACTTCCTATCAAGGCGGGCATAATGAATTTTTCAAATACATGTACGATTTGCTCAAGGAGCAAGGTGCTGATCACATCAAAATCTTTGGTGGTGGCGGTGGAACCATCCTTCCAAGCGAAATCGAAGAATTACAACAATATGGAATTGCCCGTATCTATTCCCCTGACGATGGTCGGAAGATGGGCTTGCAGGGCATGATCAATGACGTTCTCCAACAATGTGATTTTCCACTGGGTGCCAACTTAAATGGGGAGCTAAAAAAAATAGATCATCGCTATCCTACAGCTGTAGCGAGAATGATTACTGCCGTGGAAAACTTTCCAGAATCAAGTGGCGATTGGCTGGATCAGCTCAGAAAAGATATTGCTCAGAAAAAGACCCCCGTTTTGGGGATTACTGGAACGGGGGGAGCAGGAAAATCCAGCCTGGTAGATGAATTGGTGCGTCGCTTTACGATGGATTTTCCCGATAAAAACATCGCTATTGTCTCTGTTGACCCCTCCAAGCGCAAAACTGGTGGTGCTTTGCTCGGTGATCGCATTCGCATGAATGCCATCAATCGCCAGCAGGTGTATATGCGCTCTTTGGCCACGCGCCAGTCCAATCTGGCCTTATCCAAACACGTCCAAGCCGCTATAGATATTCTGAAGGCCGCCAGTTATGACTTTATCATTTTAGAGACCTCTGGTATTGGTCAGTCAGATACAGAGATTGTCGATCATTCTGATCTCTCACTCTATGTGATGACACCAGAGTATGGTGCAGCTACGCAATTGGAAAAAATCGACATGCTCGATTTTGCTGATGTGATTGCCATCAATAAATTTGATAAGCGGGGGGCCTTGGATGCGCTGCGGGATGTGAAGAAGCAATATATGCGCAATCATCAGCTATGGGATACGCCAATGGAGGAACTCCCTGTTTTTGGGACCATCGCCTCGCAGTTTAATGATCCTGGTACCAATACCCTTTACAGTCGCTTAATGGCTTTGATTGTAGAAAAAACTGGAGCCAACCTGCCCTCTACTTTCCATCTAACAGAGGGAATGAGCGAAAAAATCTACATTATCCCTCCCAAAAGGACGCGCTATCTATCTGAAATATCAGAGAATAATCGACAATACGATCGCTGGGTGGATCAGCAAAGTGAATTGGCGCGTAAGCTATATGGCCTTGAGCAATCCATTCAAACGATAAAAGAGCAAGAATCAGCGAATCAAACAACGGTAATCGACAGTCTGAAAAAGGCTTATGAGGAATTGGCCCTTGATCTTGATGGTCGTTGCCATCGCGTATTAGATGCCTGGGAAGAGAAGAAGAAGGCCTATCAGGCAGACGAGTTTGTCTACAAAGTTCGCAAACGCGAAATTCGAGTCCCCACATTTACCACCTCACTTTCGCACAATCGCATTCCCAGGGTAGCGCTTCCCCGCTATCGAGACTGGGGAGATTTGCTGCGTTGGAATCTACAGGAGAATGTACCTGGTGAATTTCCATTTACCGCTGGGGTATTCCCATTCAAACGCAAAGGAGAAGATCCCACGCGGATGTTTGCTGGAGAAGGCGGACCAGAACGGACCAATCGTCGCTTCCACTATGTCTCTCTGGATATGCCCGCCAATCGTCTATCAACGGCCTTTGACTCAGTAACCCTCTATGGCGAAGACCCTGATTATCGACCTGATATTTATGGAAAAATAGGCAACTCTGGCGTAAGCATCTGCTGCTTGGATGATGCCAAGAAATTGTATTCTGGTTTTAACCTTTGCGAACCCAGTACGTCTGTTTCGATGACCATCAATGGTCCTGCTGCTACGATTTGTGCCTTTTTTATGAATGCCGCCATTGATCAGCAATGCGAATTGTTTATCAAAGAACAGGGCTTAGAGGATCGCGTAGAAGCTAAGTTGAAGGAATACTATGATGACAAAGACTTGGAGCGGCCTGGCTATAGAGGCGAGATTCCAAAGGGCCACGATGGATTGGGGCTGATGCTATTGGGTTTGACAGGAGATCAGGTGCTCGATGCAGAGGATTACACAAGGATTAGAGCACAAGCGCTGTCAGCTGTTCGCGGTACGGTACAAGCGGATATTCTCAAGGAAGACCAGGCCCAAAACACCTGTATTTTTTCTACCGAATTTTCCCTGCGTCTGATGGGAGATGTACAGGCTTATTTTGTCGATCAAAATGTTCGCAATTTCTATTCCGTCTCTATCTCTGGCTATCATATTGCTGAGGCAGGAGCCAACCCCATCTCGCAATTGGCCTTTACACTTGCCAATGGCTTTACCTTTGTGGAATACTATCTTTCCAGAGGGATGCACATCGACGATTTTGCGCCTAACCTTTCCTTCTTTTTCTCCAATGGAATCGATCCAGAATACGCCGTCATTGGTCGAGTCGCTCGTCGCATTTGGGCCAAAGCCATCAAACTCAAATACGGGGGCAACGAACGTTCGCAAAAGCTCAAATACCACATCCAAACCTCTGGTCGTTCGCTACACGCTCAAGAAATCTCTTTCAACGATATCCGCACGACCCTACAGGCTCTCTACGCCATCTACGACAATTGTAATTCGCTGCACACCAATGCCTACGATGAAGCCATCACCACACCTACAGAAGAAAGTGTCCGTCGCGCTATGGCCATACAGCTCATCATCAATCGCGAATTGGGCTTGGCAAAAAATGAAAACCCCATCCAGGGTGCTTTCATCATCGAAGAACTTACCGATTTGGTAGAAGAGGCCGTCCTTACTGAATTTGATCGCCTCACCGAACGCGGCGGTGTATTGGGCGCTATGGAAACCATGTATCAACGCGGCAAAATACAAGACGAAAGCCTTTATTACGAAACCTTAAAACACACTGGGGAATACCCCATCATAGGGGTCAATACTTTTCTCTCCAAGGAAGGTTCGCCTACGATCATTCCCAAAGAAGTCATTCGCGCTACAGAGCAAGAAAAGAAAGAGCAAATCCAAACCCTTCAGAGTTTGCATCAAGCCAAACCTGAGCATGCGGCTAGTCTATTGAAAGACTTACAGCAAAAGGCCATCAATAATGAGAATTTGTTTGATGCATTGATGGAGACGACGAAGTATTGCTCCCTCGGGCAAATTACCCATGCATTGTACGAAGTGGGGGGGCAGTATCGGAGAAATATGTAGATTTAATACAACAATTCGTTTTTTTCTTTTTGTTTGAAACAAAAAGAACTTTGTTTCAAACAAAAAGGTAATTTATTTAGCGATAACTTGCGATGAGCCTTATAAATCGTTTATTTGTGATAAAATCACAAATTTTAATAAATGATCCTAGAATTTAGTGTTGAAAACTTCAAATCCTTCAAAGAACTACAGACCCTAAGTCTTACTGCACAACCCCTAAGACACAAATATCAACACCTGAAGGAGAATACTTTTGTACTTCAAGAAGAAGTTGAACTATTAAAAACAAAAGTCGTTTTTGGAGCCAATGCCAGCGGAAAAAGTAATTTGATCAAAGCGCTTGCTGCCTTTGTACAGATTGTGATCAACTCTGTAAAAGATAATGGTATCCTTCAAACATTGGTTGAACCCTTTATGCTTTCTAAGGATAGTCTTAATAAGCCTTCCTTTTTCCAATTGACCTTTATAGTCGATGGCATCCGTTATCGTTATGGTTTTGAAGCTAGCAATACAAAGATTGAGCATGAATGGTTGTTTGGTAAACCAGGGAAGAAAGAAGTCCCCTACTTTACCAGAAGTGGCAATGAAATCACGCCCAATGATAAACAATTTCCCGAAGGGAAAAAATTTAAATCTTTATTGCAAGAAGGTAATGAGATCGTTCGACCCAATGCCCTATTCCTTACCGCAGCTGCTCTATTAAATGCTAAAATTTCTAAAAGCATTGTAAGTGCTATTTCAAGTATTCTAATTATCAGTGGTATAGATGATCACCTAATGAAGGGCATCGCTTATAAAGCATTGGAAGACGATCATAACAAGCAAAAAGTGATCTCTTTTTTGAAAGAGTCAGGAATTGATATTGAGGACATTAACATGGAGAGGGTTGTAGAGGTCAACATTGAGGGAGAGCTCCCAGAAGAACTTAAAGCTTTTTTCAAAGTAGAGAATAATCTCAAAATTCTTACTTCCACCCGAACCCAATATGATGATGATCAAAAAGCAGTGGGAAAAATCGGATGGAGCTTTGAGCGACATGAATCAGATGGCACCCAAAAGATGGTTCAGTTAAGCCCCTTTATTCTTGCATCACTGGAACAGGGACGTGTACTCATCCTTGATGAATTTGAAGCAAGACTTCACACCTCCTTGTCCAAGCGTATCGTTCAGCTTTACAATTCTAATAAAAGCAATACTAAGAATGCACAGTTTATTTTTTCAACACACGATACCAACCTGCTTTCCGCAAAGATGATGCGAAGGGATCAAATCTCCTTTACTCAAAAAGATCAATACGGCGCCTCCAAACTCTTCTCTCTTGCAGAAATAAAAGGTGTCCGAAATGATGAAAACTATGAAAAGAATTATCTTCTTGGTAAATATCGAGCAACACCAAATATCGGCGACTTAACAGCTGTACTTGATCCAAATAGTTGATTATGCCCAAGAAAACTAAAGCGATCAAAAAGACAGATATTGATGCGAAAAAACCGTGGTTGAAAAAAGTAGGAATCACTATCCTTGAGGAACCAAGTATTGAGCCATCAAAAACCTTTCTAATTGTATGTGAAGGACAAACGGAAGAGCTGTATTTCAAGTCTTTCCCTTCGAACTCAATAACGGTGAAGTGCCTAAGCTTGGGATGTTCTAATTTCCAATTGGTTAATTGTACAATAGACCTAAAAAATGGAGAAGACTTTGATGAGGTTTGGGTCGTTTTTGATATGGATTTCACACCAGATAAGGGGCCTAAACAAAAAGCAGCTTATGATAATTCTATTCGAAAAGCGTTAGATCACGATATAAAAGTGGCTTACTCAAATGATTGTTTTGAACTCTGGTTTTATCTTCACTATTATTTCACAGATCAACAAAACCTCCGATACTTCTATTATAAGGAACTCAGCAAAATATGGGACACTAACTATGAAAAAGAGGGTAAAACAAGAGCGTTTGCCAAAAATATATTTTCACTTTTGAGGAAGGATGACAATGCTAGTGCAGAAAAAGCAGTAGTAAGAGCAGAATCCTTGTATGAAAGACAAAAAGATTTACCTTTTCATCAACAAAACCCCATAAGCACAGTTTTCCAACTATTTAAGTCTTTAAGCAAAAGCCTTTGATATGAGACCATACTTATTATTCCTGCTGACTCTAGCTATTTTATTTGCTTGTAATAGCCCTGAGAACCCAAATGCAACGAAGGTGAAGGCTTCTGTAAGTGCAGAAGAGGCAGAAAAGCCAGAGGGAAAACCGCAGCTCGATAAAATCAAATTGCCTGAAGGCTTTAAGGTGGAGTTGTTTGCGGAAGGGGTAAAGAATGCGCGGTCGATCGCAAGGAATGAGGAAACGGGGACACTTTATATAGGGACGCGGAGTAAGGGGAATGTTTATGCTTTGCCTGATCGCGATGGCGACCACCGTGCAGATGAGCAATTTACCCTGGCCAAAAACCTAAAGATGCCCAATGGGGTAGCACTTAGGGATGGGGCGCTTTTTGTGGCAGAGGTCAATCGCGTTATTCGATTTGATGGGATAGAGGAGCGATTGAGCGATCCGCCAAAGCCTGTGGTGGTTTATGATAAGTATCCTAGTGAAAAAAGTCATGGCTGGAAATTTATTTCTTTTGGGCCAGATGGAAAGCTTTATATCCCCGTAGGGGCACCTTGCAATATTTGCGAATCTGAGGATAAGATTTTTAACAGCATTACGCGTATTAATCCAGATGGGACGGGTTTTGAAATTGTCCACCAAGGGATTCGTAATACCGTGGGTTTCACCTGGCATCCTGAGAATAAAGAGCTTTGGTTTACGGATAATGGACGCGATTGGATGGGAGATGATATGCCCGCCTGTGAGCTGAATCACGCCCCCAAAGACGGTATGCATTTTGGCTACCCTTACTGCCATCAAGGCGATTTGCCCGATCCAGAATTTGGTCACAAGCGCCAGTGCTCAGAATTTACCCCCCCTGTAAGGAAGCTAGGCCCTCATGTTGCTCCGCTTGGTGTCGAATTTATTCCTGAAGGGAATTTCCCCAGTTCCTATAAAGGGCAAATCCTTATCGCAGAACACGGCTCCTGGAATCGCTCTAAGAAGATTGGTTATCGCTTAATGCTTGTCGAGTTGAAGGATGGGAAAGCCTTGTCCTACAAACCTTTTGCTGAGGGTTGGTTGGATAATGATGAAGTGTGGGGAAGACCTGTCGATTTGGAATTTTTACCAGATGGCTCCCTCTTGGTTTCTGATGACTATGCCCATGCGATTTACCGCATTTATTATGAGGGCTAGGCGGCCTTATCAAGTATTTTAATTTGGCCCAGTTTTTATTTTCTGGGGTTCCTCCCAATTCATCACTTCGATCAAGCGATCAAGGCTATTTTGGTTTCTAGGTAGGTAAAAGGCATTGAGGATGTCGTTTTTTTCCCGCTGGGTCAGGTGGAAGGTAACAGAGGCTTGTTCGTTGTTTTTGCTGGGCTGGTAGATAAAGCGAATCACTTCAAAACGATCTCTGCCCAAAAGATCAAACAGCAGCCCCAGGCTATTATCGTGTTCGTAATCCTGTAGCGTCATGATTTGACTGGCAATACCCAATGGGTGGAAAAGGGTTTCTATCATTCCCTTATTATCTCTAGGGTCAATCTCTTCAATTTTATTTTGACTTGATATTTGGAGTAGAACGACTCCACTTGTATTGGCTTGAATCCAATCTCTAAATACATGTACAAAACGCGTAGCTGAAGCAATCCCAAAATTATCCCTAAAGCCTGCGTCCATCACTTCTAGGCCAGGACTACTGGGCAGGTAGACATTGGGGAGGACATAAGGATAGGTCGCATTCATTCGAAGCGCACTGGTAAACCTCAGATTTTGGGCATTTTGATTTTCAAAGAGATAGCCAAAATCCAAGGCATCAATTTCTACTGTATACCGTTTTTCCACTCCAATAGGGGCTACTGTCATGTAGGAGACCCCTTGTGGGGAAATAATCAATCGACGACCATCATTAACGATAGAAGGTGTAATAAAGAGCATGGGAATGAGGGCTTGCGCCTCTACTTCCTTATAATCACCAATGGTTTTATTGAGTACCTGCTCGGTGTTTTCATTGAGTTGTTTTTCAAAGATGTAGCCTCGATCCTTTCGGTATACATAACCGTCTAATTCAAATTTTCCCCAAGGCAGGAAGAGATCATTGGTCACAATGGTAAAGGCCACAGAGTTGAGCAGATCAGTGGAGATGTTGTCAATGTACTGTCGATCGTAGATATTGATGGGTTCCTTTAGTTGTTTGCGGAGGTACAGCTCGCGGAGGTAAGCCGTTCCAATCAAACCACCAGAAGCCCCCGTGATCAATTGGGCATGTTCAAATAGACGACCACCAGAGATACTATCTGTCCTCTGCAGCACCTGCATGGTCCAAGTGGCGGCCTTCATCCCTCCCCCACTAACACAGAGAATCACCATTTTGGGTTTTCGAATACCGCGGTCAAGCATTCGCTCATGCCAATTATTGAGAATCATCTCCGTCGCTAATTGGTCTTTGATGATCTCGGTACCACTAGACATTTTTTCCAGGGTTTCGTAGCTGTAAGGCACTGTTTTACCTGTATAATCCAGCCCATAGCCTTTATTTTTGTGGTTAAAAATATCGTAGCTCGTCACAAAGTTGATTCCAAAGAGGAGGAGGACAAAAACAGTTATCCGCCATTTGTCAAACCAATAAGTAATCGCACCAGCGATGGCTACAAATATGCTGGCTAAGATAAAAATACTCGCCCCCGCAGGTATCCGAAAATAGCTGTTGTCAATCAAAAAGCCCAAAACAATCAGTATGACCAAACCAAATAACTGTACGACCAGGGCATTGAAATGATTTTGTTTGAATACCCCAAGCAATAAGCGGGCATCATAATGCGCTACGCTACGCACCAAACGCGGTTCTAAAGATTCGTTTAGATAGGTATCCACCCGCCATAAGGTAGCCCCTGCTTTGATGCGTTCTACAGCAATTAAATAACGATCGCGACGGGAAGTCTTATCCTCTGACTTATCTTCTACCCCATCAAAATTCCGAATGTCTTTATTGGTCAGGGTGAAGTAGATGGCCGACAGGATGATCATCAGGACAAAACCAAATAAAAAACCCAGAATATGCTGAAAAATCAGCCAGTTATCCCAATACTCATAATAAGATTGAAAATTGATCGTATGGAAAAAATACAGCCCCATAAAACCCAATGGAATCAGTAAATTATTCAAACAGAATTTGGTAAACGGGCGACCTAGCGAGGCCAGAAAAGGGAAGTGAAAAGCATCAAGCAGATAGGTGGTAAGGTTCCAGGTCATAAAAAAACCGCCAAAGGCAAAACCCAGAAAAAGATAACTTAAAGCATTGACCTGCCCCAAATATTCGGGAGTGAGAAAAAGGTATTTGAGCCCAAAGAGACTACCCAATTGCCCACTCATGGCCAGGGCTAATAAAATCCAGGTGAGGATGAGCAACAGATTATTCCTAAAATGCAACAGCACCAACTGTATGGGAAATGAATAGAATATATCGCTAATCCACTTCCTCATCACGCTCAGCTAGCTTAATCACACGAATGGTTTCAATCTTGGTATCACTGACCAATTCCAAAATAAATCGGTAACCATCTAATTCTATCTCTGCTCCTTGCTGAGGAATCGTGGTGGTGGTCATGACCAAATACCCAGATAAGGTATGGTATTCGCCTTCTGGGAATTGTAGGTTTTCGTATTTTTCGTTGAGGTAATCAATTTCTAGGCGGCCAGAAAAAATGTACTCCTCCTCGGAAATCTGCGTTTCCACATATTCTTCTTGATCGTATTCGTCTTCGATCTCTCCAAAGATTTCTTCCAGTATATCTTCCAAAGTAATGATGCCTGCTGTTCCGCCGTATTCATCCACCACACAGGCGATGTTGATGCGGTCGCGAATAAAGCGATACATGAGGTCGCGCACCTTCATCGCTTCTGGTACAAATGGCAGATCGAGAATAAGCTCTTTGATGGAGCGCGGCTCATTAAGCATTTGCTGATGATGGACATAACCCAATATATTGTCAATATCATCCTGCAATACAATGAGGCGGGACAGCTTGGTTTCCAGAAAAAGCTGTTTCAAATCGCTGATCTCAGCTTCTACATCAATACCCTGTATTTCCGTTCGGGGAATCATACACTCCTTAACTTTTACATTGCGCAGATGTAGGGCCTTTTCGAAAAGAGTGGTATCGATTTCTTCCTCTGAGTCAGTGCGCGTATCGCGAATAAAATTTTCCAGATCGAGTCGAGTAATGACATTATCTGTTTTCTCTAGAGGCATGCGGAAGAAAAGCCGCAATAGCCGTTTGGATATCCGCGTCATCACCCAGGAAGGGACGTACAGCAAAAACTGTAGAAAGCGGAGCGGCAGGGCCAGGAAATAGAGCAATTCATTGGCATAGAGCCGAAAAAAGGTCTTAGGCAGAAACTCTCCAAAAATCAGAATAACGATAGTAACGACAATGGTATTCAACAAAAGGACCCAAACTTCATGTTCGATCCCCAATTGTTCCATAAACAAGTATTTCAAAGGAATGGTCATAAGAAAGGTAAAAATGACCAGTACCACATTATTGCCCACTAGCATCGCCCCCAAAAACTCGGCGGGTTTTTCATAAAACTTAGCCAGTATCTTTCCTTGGCGAGATCCCTTCTTTCGTTTGAGTTCTACCCGAAGCTTGCTCGCTGAGATAAAGGCGATTTCTGTCCCCGAGAAAAGGGCGGACAACAGTAAAAAGAGTAAAATGAGGCTCAGCAGCATCTATTTAAGGAAGCTATTTTCTTGTTTGCAATCGGTTTCCAAGACTTGTTTAATTAAAAATAAGAGAATTGTACCCATTTGTCAAATACCCTGAGCCAAATTACTGATTGAGTTCCTTTGATAAGCCATCTATTTTGATCTTCCCTTCAACAGCCTCTATTTTCCATTTGGTGAAATCCTGATCGGCTTCAAAGCCATATCCAGTGATGATTTCATCTGGTTTGGTAATTTTTACATATTTCTTTGAGGAAACCAATTGCTTGCGCTCATCCCAAATCAACTCCTCCGTCTCCAAGCGCTCATTTCGTCGACTTTCCCAAACGACGCTGTCTCTGACCACAATCTGCCGCTTGTCTTCGTATCGAATAGCATATTTGGAGGTTAGCTGTCCATTAGGTTCTTTATTGGGTCCCAAAAACTCGACTTTCAAACCCTTTGGAAAAACCTCTTTGGGCTTATTTTCCACCAAGTGGCGCTCCAAGACAGGGGCAAATACCTTAACCCGCACCTCTGCGGAGTCGCTGTACATCAAAACCACATCACGAGCAGTTTCTACGCCCACTTCTTCCCGAGGAACCGTTTTGGCGACCTCCGCTAAATCATTCTCACAAGCACTACTCCCTATTAATATCAAAAGGAAGCCAAAACGAAATAATCTAGACATCATTTGATCAAACTGATATCACCTTCAAATAAAACCTCTTCGCCGTCAATGAAACCCACAATGGCGTAATAGGCAAATACATCAGGCGGTAGGGCCTGCCCCTTAAAGGTGCCATCCCAACCAAATAGCTCTTCATTGAGCGGAAAGTTGTTGTTTTCAAAAATCAAGGCACCCCAGCGATTAAAGACCCGCAAAATACGCACTTCTGAAGCCCCTGGGCCACCATAGATCGTAAAAAAATCATTGGCACCATCCACATTGGGACTAAAGGCATTGGGGATAAAAATAGGACGATTCTTAATAACATTAACCGCTACGTCATCCGTAGCCGTACAGCCTTGCTCATCTGTGACCGTCACCGTGTAGACGATATTATTCACACCAGTAGCAGCAGGTGCTGGACATTCAGAACAACTCAGAAAATCGGTTGGGCTCCACTGATAAGTCAATATCTGGAAGGGCGGAATGACATTCGTGGATAAATTAGCAGTATATCCCAATTCAACGGTTTGATCTTGACCAGCTGTTACAATGAGTTCTGGCGGCTCTGTAATGGTCGCATCTACCGTATTGGTACAACCCATTGCATCCATTACGACTACGGTGTAATCGCCTGCCAGAAGATTATTGAAGATGGCAGGGCCTTGAAAGTTGACACCGTCCAGACTGTATTCATAATCTGGTGTTCCTCCAATACCTGACACAGTAATCTGCCCAGTCGTATCTCCAAAACAAATGACGTCTTGAACCCCAACTAAATCGAGAAACAACTCTGGTGGCTCCACAATGGTCACCTCCGCAATGGTGTCGCAACCATTGGCATCTGTTACCGTCAAGAAATAATCACCAGGCTGCAAGTCCGTAGCGATGGAGTCCGTCTGATTGAGAAAATCACTCCAGCTAAATTGGTAGCCTCCTACCCCACCACTGACAATTGGTACGGCAGAACCATCGTCTGCAGAAAAACAGCTGATATCTATGGGGTCGATGATGACCGAAAGGGGTTGAGGTGGCGTTACTGTTAGTATGGTATCGCCAAAGCAGCCATTGGCATCCTGAAAGGTAATCGTATAGACGCCATTATTGATCCCTGTAACGGTATTGGTGGATACAAAGCCATTGCCGTCATTATAGTCAAAGGTATAAGGCCCTTGTCCATTGGCAACAACTAAGGTAATGCTGCCATCATTGGTATCGTGGCAGCTAGGCGGAACAATCGCGGGAATATCTGAACTGAGCTGAAGCTCCAATTCATTGACAGGAATATCATAGACTTCTTCACAGCCATTGACATCCTGTATGGTTACGGTATAAATACCAATGGGTAGATTACTCAGGGTATTATCAGCGGTAAAACCACTCCCCCAATTGTATTGATAAGGAGGAGTACCTCCCACTAAATCTAATAAGATGGCCCCATCTGTTCCCCCCATACAAGTGGGCATGGTAATAATAGGATTGGGTTCAAAAGGAGGAGGGCCTTCTACAGAAAAGGTCAGTACGGTATCACAAGTCGCCTCATTGGTGATCGTTACGGTGTAATCTCCTTGTTCCAAATTATTAATCCCTGGGCTGCTGGCTCCATTTTCCCAATCAAAAAGGTGATCAGGTGCATTGCTGTCAACACTGAGCAAGATAGATCCATCAGAGCTATTGGGACAATCAGTTTCTACGATATCTGGTACGACCGTCATGGCATTAAAATCATCACAGCAAGGAGAAACCAAGATCGTTGCAACCTCTGTAACGACACAACCTCGATCAGTTTGTACGGTCAAGGTAATGGATTTCAGACCAGGTGTAGACCAAGTGACGTCATGTGGTCCACGTCCAGTAGCTGTTTCTGGAATGGCATCCACCCCAAAGCTCCATTCCCAAGCCACCAAAGAACCCAGTGCAAAGGTTGAAGCATCTGTAAAAGTCATGGATTGGCCATAGCAAACCGTTTGGGAAGGGCTAGAAGTAAAATCGACTTGGGGGCCAAGAAAAGTACCCGTCCCTCCAAAAGAGATTTCTACACCATTGGTAGAAGGACCAAAATTATTGATGGCCAGCATATAGCTCCGCCCTGCTTCCATATTAACCAGTTGGAGAAAATTATCCTGTCCATTATCACAACCAGGATCTTCATTGACATCGTTGGCTGTCGTATTTAAGCCCGTAGGGCCATGGCATGGACTTGGGAAAAGTACGGGGTCTTCTCCAGCTGCTTCACATCGCAGTACTCTTCTGGAATTGCAATTGTCAATCCCTCCTGTCATTTCATACAAAACAAAGTCAAGATCATCTATGGGATTGAGCGGCGTTAGGCTAAAGGTTAGCGAACCCGCTTGATCACAAGTCCAGCGAAACCAAACAGAATTAAACTCCTCACTCACTCCTGGAAGTCCACCCGCAAAACATGGAGCATCTTCCAACTCCGTATCGTCCAATCCGCCCCCTTCCAGCGTTGGTACAACAAAAGTAGATTTATCACATAGGATGGCCGAGGTGGGACCATCAGAAGAAGTGGATACAGGTGGATTAAAATTGCGTACACAGAGTTGGAAGGTTCCAATATTGGCAAAACGACCATCTACGCGAATCCAATAAGTCGCACCAGGCAGCAAACCATCTTGTCGCAATTCAATAAAATCATCTCCTGCAATATCGGTCGCACATTCCAATTGGTTGATGGTATTTCCTAGGCCACAAGTCCCTGCATAAAGCGCGACATCAGGAAAGCGGAGCGAACCACCTGCGCCAAATCCAGAGGCTCCATTTACCGTAACGGTGACAGACTTGGCAATAGCGACAAAGCGAAACCAAACGTCATTGGAATCATCTGTCCAACAACTGGCTGGATCATAGCCAGATTCGGTAGCACCAACCAAGGTGAACTCCGCATTCTCAGAGCAGTAATTGGCGGGATTAGCAATTTCAACAGCTCCTTCGCATTCGTCGTTGGCGGGTTGAGCCCACAGGGAGGGAGCAAATGCTAGAAGCCCAAAAATCATGGCGCCAATATAGAGCAAGTCTTTATTTTTCATAGTCCTGATTTATCAACTACAGATCGTCGAAAAGGCAGCTATTAAGCTATTTTTTATTTGGAATCTAGGTATTCTTATCGCCTATCATCTCTTTGATAACGCCTAAAGAAAGGCAAAAGTACGATCATTTATTAAAAGTGACGACAAAAGGAGATTTCGGTTGTACAATTCTTCCAATACAAAACAGTGCAATCGAATAAGTGTTTTTTATAAAAATGCTACTTTTGCCCTATCAGTTCAGGCAAGTGCCCATTTTAAAACCCAGTTGATGCGAAAGAGGCTTCCGAATATTATTACCCTACTCAACTTGTTTTGTGGATGCTGTGCTTTGTTCCTAGTATTTCGCTATCAATACGAAGCTGCCTTTGTTTTTGTTTTCCTGGGTGGACTGGCGGATTATATGGATGGCTTGGTGGCCCGTTGGCTAAAAGTAGACACGGTACTAGGGAAGGAATTGGATTCGCTGGCGGATATGGTCACCTTTGGACTGGTCCCAGGAGCCATCCTTTATACCTTGTTGGCTCAGGGTATAGAAACGGACCCACTGGGAAAAAATAGCTTGACCCTTGGCGCCTTACCAGCCTTTGTTCTGACCTTATTTTCAGCATTGCGGCTGGCCAAATTCAATCTTGATACCCGCCAATCTGATGATTTTATCGGTATGCCAACGCCTTCTTCTACGGTATTTGTGTTGGGCCTGATGCTGATTTATGAATTTGATAGTTTTGGCTTGCGAACATGGGTGAGCCATCCCATTTTTTTGTATGTCGTTGTTGCAGCGCTGTCTTTTTTGCTGGTTGCAGAGATTCCGATGACGAGTTTAAAGTTTAAGAACAGTGGATGGAAGGGAAATGAGCGACGCTATATCTTGCTGATTTTGGGATTGGGTTTATTGGTTGGCCTGAGGGAGCTTGGGCTTTCGCTGATTATTTTTCTCTATGCTTTGTTTTCGATTATTGACTACTATTTGTTCAATACGTACACCAAATAAATAGAATGCTTTTATGAAATTTCTCGCTGAAATTGACATCATGCCCCATAAAGAGTTACTCGATCCTCAGGGAAAGACTGTAGCTAATAATATGAAACACATCGACTTGTCTGGTGTCGAAGACATCCGCATTGGCAAGCACATCAAAATGACGCTAGAAGCAGATTCAGAAGCTTCCGCCAATGAGAAGGTAGAAATCGCTTGCAAAAAGATATTGGCCAATGTAATTATGGAGACCTACTCCTATTCTATCAAAGCTGTCTAGGTCTCCTTTTCCCACTGCCCAATGCTCTACCTCATTCCAACGCCCATCGGCAATATGGAAGACATCAGTCTTCGCGCGCTGCGCTTGCTTCGCGAGGTCGATTTAATCCTGGCAGAGGATACGCGTACCTCAGGCAGGCTGCTGGCCCATCACCAAATCGACAATCAGCTTCGAGCCTATCATGCTCACAACGAACACAAAGCCACTGCCAGCATCATCGAATTGCTACAGAGCGGTCAGCAAATTGCGCTGATCTCTGATGCAGGTACGCCTGGTATTTCCGACCCTGGTTTTTTACTGGTACGCGAATGCAGACGAGCAGGCTTAGCCGTGCAGTGTTTGCCAGGGGCTACTGCCTTCGTCCCTGCCCTAGTCGCCTCTGGGCTCCCCTCCAATCGCTTTCACTTTGAGGGCTTTCTCCCCCATAAGAAGGGACGCCAGACCCGCCTTAGGTATCTGGCTGAGTTGAGCGATACTTTTGTGCTTTACGAATCTCCTCATCGACTATTGCGCTGTTTGAAGGAATTGGCAGAAAACTGTGGAGTGGATCGAATGGCCTGTGTTGCTAGAGAATTGAGTAAGCTTCACGAAGATATTAGGACCGCTAGTCTACAGCAATTGATCGAACAGTACGGTGAGGTGGCTAAGGTGAAGGGGGAGATTGTGATTGTGGTGGCAGGAAAGGATTAGCTTGGGGCTTGCCTGTATTGTCGGAGTGACTTGGAGTCACTCCGACAATACAGGTGGACCTTCTAGCGCTGAATCATCAGACGCTTGGGCAAGATCAGGCCATCTTGTGTATGTACCTGCAGCATGTAAAGTCCAGCATCCAATTGGCCCAATTCTAAAATATGATTTTGGCCTTGAGCAGCTGCATTTAAGACTTGCTCACCCAAGATGTTATACAGCTCAAAATGATCAACCTGGATATCTGAGGTGTAGACATTAAGCTGTTGATTTGCTGGATTAGGATATATTTCGATGGACTCCGCAAGTGTTAATTCTTCCGTATTGGTAGGACCAAAGGCATTGACAAAGACCACTGTCGCTGGTTTAATATCCAAGCTCACATACTTCTCTTCGCCTTCTGAATTGACAACCTGAACACCATTAATAGGTACGGCAAAGTGTGCCACATCATCTACTATAGTCCGTCCATCAATAATATCTGAACTGATGATGTATTCCACCCGAGCGACTCTTCCATAGCCCCCTACTTCCACATTATCGGTTCGGGTAAAACCCAAATCAATTTGCCCTTCCTCGCGCATGTCCAATCCATAAGGTAATACCGCTCCAAGATCACCAATAAAACTGTTTTCATTATAGTCAATGCTGACACCTGCTACTGGGTTGACATAAGTGGTATCATAATCCAGATAGAGGGCCATACCATAGAAGTCTTTGAATGGGTATTGATTGCTTCCCACATTAAGGCTCGCCGTGACCGTGATCCATTCAGGGGTGGTCTCATTGATATAAATGGTATCCGCATCAAATTCTAGGAAGACATTGGGGCCATCAGACTCTTCCTGTGTGATAAGGCTATACATGGCGCTGTAATTACCGACAATAGCCAAGAGATCCTCTGAATTGATGATTCCATCGCCATTGCAATCCAGGTGTTTGTAATTGATACCATCTGGTGTTTCATGGTCCCAATCCTCGGCCATTTGAGGCTCCCAATTGGTGGTCGCATTCATGCGCTCTGGCCCCATTATTCCATAGCCAATTCCCAGAGAGAGTAAATCGTACAAATCTGCTTGACCGTCTAGATTTACATCACCAGGATATACACAATCGGTTTGGTTACAGGTGAGGTTACCGATATTGACTTGAATCTCACTACAGTATTGAGAAGAACAATCTTGATCGTCCCATATATTTAAACAGACCGTATATTCACCACTTGTTGAATAGAAGTGGTCTACGGTTTCACTTTCATCTGAAGAAAACTGATTGTCGCCAAAGTCCCAACTTACATTTTCGAAACTACCATTAGACAGGTTCGTAAAAGTGATCCCACCAATAGTTGGCAAAGGCCCTTCATAAACTTTGTAGTCAAAAAGTGCCTGGCAATCTACGGTACTAGGACTTGCGGATGCTACCGCGAGGGACAGCATACACAAGACAGCACTTAGTAATGGCCGAACTTGCTTTTTTATGGTGATCAATAATTGCATACAATTCTCGTTTTTACCCTATTCTCTTGCGTCTTATTTGGCTACAATACAAAAATGACAATTTTTTGTGGCATAAGAAAGGATAAAAAAATAAATTTGTACAATGGGCGGCAAAACCAAAATCAATCTAAAATACTAATAATCAGTTATTTAGCTTTTCATTAGTGATTCAATTAATGATTAAGATGATTGGGGCGCCCATAATTTGATGCCTAATCCTTCAATCCATCAGACGGCTATGCTCAACAGCAAACTCATAACGCTATTACAAAACTTAGATCGAACACAGTGGACCCGACTGGGAAAGTTTAT
Source organism: Bacteroidota bacterium (assembly GCA_038529855.1). Taxonomy (GTDB): domain Bacteria; phylum Bacteroidota; class Bacteroidia; order Chitinophagales; family Saprospiraceae; genus JBCBDH01. The sequence continues at coordinate 18,221 of JBCBDH010000005.1, forward strand.
TCAATCACCTTTCTTTAATGAAAGCCAAGAACTCATTCGCTTATTTGAGCTACTTGATAATCATTTTAAAACACATAAAGAAAAGCAACTGAGTAAAACACTGATTTGGAATCATCTTTTCCCTAACCGATCCTATAAAGACGATTTTTTCCGGCGAATTTGTTCTGACTTGACCAAACAAATTGAGCACTTCCTGGCCTATTCGATATTTACAGAGGATCACTTAACCGAGCAGATTACTTTACTAGATGCACTCAATCGCCCTCAACTGAACAAGCATTTTGTCGGTACGGTTCGGCAGATTAGGGCCAAACAAGAAAAATCAAAGCTCCAAAATGCCAATTATCACTTTATTCGCTTCAAAACGGAACAATCCTGCCATCGACACATTGAGCTATCTGGTATCAAACGGAATAATTTTGAAAACCTGGAAAATGCCGATTATTCACTGGATTGTTATTACATCTCTCAAAAACTAAAAAACTATTGCGATACACTAGGGTATAAAAACTTTTTATCGACAGAATCCAATATTGCTCTTCCTCCTAATTTTATGGAATTTGTCAAAACCAGCGTTTACTTTAAAGAACCCTCGATCAGAGCTTATTTCCTGATCTATCAAATGTTTTCACAGCCAGAGGAGGAAAGCTATTTTCAGGAGTTGAAGCAATATTTGGAAGCATTTGGGGACTCTTTTACCAAAAAAGAGTTGTACAGCCTCTATATCCATCTCAATAATTACTGCATAGATACCAAAATCAATAGGGGCCGATTTGAGTATTTTAATGAGCTATTTGACGTCTTCAAAGTATTGCTTAACAAAGAAATTCTATTTCACAATGGGCTGCTCCTCCCACAGGATTATAAAAACATCATCACCGTCGCCCTTCATGTCCGCGCCTTTGATTGGGTAGAGCAGTTTATTCAAAATTATACCGCCCGAATGCCCAAGGCCAATCAGGAAAATGCTTTGACCTATAATCTAGCCAAGGTCTATTTCCACAAAGGAGCCTACGATAAGGTAATCGAGCAACTTCGAGAGGTCGAATACAAAAGCTTAGTCTATGCACTTGGTGGAAAACTCATGTTGCTCAAAACCTATTATGAATTGGGAGAAGACAGCGCATTGGATTCCTTAATTGATAGCTTTAGGGCTTATCTGCGACGGAATAAATTGATCTCCAGAGCTGTCCGACAGCAATACCTCAATGTCCTTCGCTTTGTCAACAAACTCGCTACACTCCCGCCACGAGACAGCGAAAGCCTAGAAAAGATCAAACAACAAGTTCATGCCTGTAAAGCCCTTGCCGCTAAAAACTGGATATTGGAAAAAGTAGGGGAATTGGAAAAACGATGAGCCAATTAATCTTCCGAAGTGGGCACTTTGGGTAGTTGATCCAATGGAACAAAGGTCCAACTCAGCTGCTGACTATCAATCTGATGATGAAACACCAGCGCCTTATTGCCCTTAGCTTCATACTTTAAGCCCTCTCCTAAAAATACGATTCCCTCTTTGGTCTGGTGTTCATAGGAACTGCGATAATTTCCCATATCTCCTGATACGCAAATCACTTGAATCCCCTTTTTTTGAAGTTCGACCAGTCGGGGATAAAGGTCATCGTAAAAATTATTTGACTTTAAACAGAAAGAGCAACTCCCCAGGGGGGCATTGGAGATTCCTCGATGTTTGGCCTCCAAATCCCCACCATCTACCAACCAAACCAGATGATGAAAGAGCAAAACCAAATGACGACTCTCCCCCATTTGCTCAAGACTTCGCTCAAAAAGCGCCCACTGCTCCCCCCTAACCCGACAGGAATCTAGTTGAGTATCAAAAACCAACCAGGTAATCCCATTTTGTTGATGCCTAAAATAGCTGGAACGCCCTGTTTTTTGCAAGAGCAGTTGGGGCTCCATGTCATATTCGTGATTCCCAAAGCTGAGCAGAGTCTTTGGACTAGATAAAGAAAAGACCGCATCCAGATAGTCTACTTGCATCTGATCGATGCTACTCTGAAAGGTCAGATCTCCTCCTAACAACAACAGGTCGTAAGCATCAAAAGCAATTTGCTCAACCTCGGGAATGACCCGATTCGACATGAAATGAGGCAGCCGAGTATGAGCGATATAGAGGTATTGAGCATTGGCTGGCGGAGGGTTTTGTCCACAAGCCCCTAATAGAAGAGCGGTAAAAGAAAGTAGCCAGATGCTAGTCCACCTGGCTACTTTGCAAGTAATAAACATATAATCAATACTTATAATAATCAAATGTGGATCGAACGATCTTCTGTGGCGCCCAGCGCAGCTTCTTTCACCGCCTCTGTGAAGGTGGGGTGTGCATGGCTAGCGCGAGCAATATCCTCGGCAGAAGCTCTAAACTCCATTGCGATCACTGCCTCTGCGATAATATCAGCTACACGAGCCCCCACCATATGAACGCCCAAGACCTCATCAGTCTCCTGATCTGCCAATACCTTCACCATGCCCTCTATATCCGTACTTGCCCTTGCTCGACCCAGTGCGCGGAAGGGAAACTTGCCAGATTTGTAAGCGATGCCTGCTTCCTTCAACTCATCTTCTGTCTTACCCACGCCAGCTACCTCTGGCCAAGTATAAACCACGCCAGGAATCAAATTATAGTTGATATGTGGCTGCTGACCAGCAATGCGCTCGGCAACATAGGTGCCTTCCTCTTCGGCCTTATGCGCCAGCATCGCCCCTTTGATTACGTCGCCAACTGCATAAATACCTTTGACTTGGGTCTCTAAATGATTATCCACTACAATTCGACCTTTTTCATCTGTCTCAATTCCTACATTCTCCAAACCGAGATTATCGGTATAGGCCCTGCGCCCAATGGCAATTAAGCAGTAGTCTGCTTTAAGGGTAAGAGGTGCTTCTGTTTCGCGATGTTTGGCTTCGAGCGTGACCGAGCGACTGGTCGCGCTAACCTTGGTCACCATGTGTTTGAGGTGAAATTTGACACCGACTTTTTTTAGGGATCTCATCAACTCCTTTCCACAGTCGCGATCCATACCAGCAATAATGCGATCCATGTATTCTACCACTTCCACTTCTGTGCCCAGACGCGCATAAACTGAACCCAATTCCAAGCCAATGACCCCGCCGCCAATGATGAGCATGCGCTTGGGTACTTTGGTGATATTGAGGGCTTCTGTTGAAGTGATGACTCTTTTCTTATCGTAGTTAAAAGCGGGGGGCGTAATGGGCTTAGAGCCTGTGGCGATAATGGTTTTATCGGTCTCTATTTCCTGCACCTCCTCTTTTCCATCTACTGTATTTGTGATGCGAATCTTGTGAGCATTGACAAAAGAGCCATGTCCGTGATAGACATCTATTTTATTTTTCTTCATCAAAAAATCTACTCCTTTGGTCGTTTGCTCCACTACCTCATTTTTCCTTTTGATCATTTGAGGCATATTGACTTTCAGGTCTTTGAGGTCAATACCATGCTGATCAAATTTGTGCTTGGCGGCGTGGTAATGCTCAGAGGAATCGAGCAGGGCTTTGGAGGGGATACAACCTACATTCAAACAGGTCCCTCCCAATACATTATAGCGTTCGATAATCGCGGTTTTAAACCCCAATTGTGCAGCACGAATAGCGGCCACATAGCCTCCAGGGCCAGAACCAATAACGGTAATATCGTATTTCATTGCTTGTGAGCTTTTACAGGCTTATGGTTATTCTTTTGGTTTGTCTTTATTGTCCTTATTATCTTGTTTATTGTTGTTGTTGGGCCGACGTCGATTCTGATTTCTTCGGCGATTATTTCGATTTCGATTGTTCTTGTTGCCTTCGCGTTTAGCATCGCGTTTGCCTTCAGCATTGGTGGGTTCCTTCTTTTTATCGGCAGGTGTTTGTGATTTTTCTCTCCGTTTGGGAGGACGCTGTGGCCTTTGTGGCTTTTCTGTTGAACCATCTTTTGCAGGGGCTTCTCCAGACTTGTTATTACCCGCCTTATTGGATGGACCTCTGTTCTTTTTACGGCGTTTTTTCTTACGGCGTTTTTCTGGGGGAAGCTCTATTACTCCTGTGACATCTTCATAGTCTGGAGCAGTACCTTCTTCTAGCACCACATTCTCAAAATCAACGAGCTCATGCGGAAAATCCCCATTCATATTCATCGCCTTGATATCTTTTACCCGCTCTAGTCGAAGGGCGTAGAACTTCCCTCTTTTACTACCACTCTCATAGGTGTAGTACATCGTGCGTTTAAAGATGTCTGTCTTAACCAACACCGCCATTCCCTGGGTAGTTTTAAGCCGATCGACATTTTTGGGGAAATCTTCCAGTGCCTCCATATAGGAGTCTAGCTCATAGTTGAGACAGCATTTCAAACGTCCGCACTGTCCAGAGAGCTTAGCCTGATTGATGGCTAGATTTTGATACCTAGCGGCAGCTGTCGACACCGACTTAAAATCTGTCAACCAAGTCGAACAACACAACTCCCGACAACAAGACCCAATCCCGCCTATACGAGCAGATTCCTGGCGAGCACCAATTTGTCGCATTTCAATTTTTACGCGAAACTCTTTAGCATAATGTCGGATCAGTTCGCGGAAGTCGACCCTGCCATCGGCTGTATAATAAAAAGTGGCCTTTCGCTTATCTCCCTGATACTCAACATCTCCGATTTTCATATCCAGATCAAGCGTTCGGGCAATCACTCTGGCTCGTACCATTGTTGACTTTTCCAGTCCCCGAGCTTCATTGAGTCGTTCCAAATCGCGATCATTGGCCTTGCGGACCACCGCATTATTAATGGCTCCTTCAGACACCCTTTTCTTTTTCATCTGCATCCGAACCAACTCTCCAGATAGCGATATTTTACCGATATCATGGCCATTCCCTACATCTACGACGACCATATCGCCAGTGATGCTACGCGTGTGGACCTGATTGCGAAAAAAGTTCTTTCGAGCACCATTTTTAAAGCTCACTTCCACTATATCAAAAGCGGTGGGCTCACTAATATCCATTGACGAAAGCCAGTCGTAAGTATTGAGGCGGTTACAGCCACCTGTCGAACATCCACCATTACTTTTACACCCACCAGGTTTTCCATTACTTCCGGGAGAACAAGCTGAACATCCCATATATCACATCTTAATTTTTGCTAAATAATCGGGCCGAGAGCGTTTACTTCTCGGCAATTTTAGTATTTCATGCAACTGTATCGAACAATCGAGCATCAATACCTTTGGATGGGCATTGCGTTCAATGTAGTAAGAACAGTCGTTGAAAAGCTGCATCATATCTTCCAAGGCATCCAGTTCAATAACTTTGAGCATACCCTGTGCGGCCTTCAGTTCGTCGCCCTGCAGTCGGAGCAACGAAGCCTTATTGGTTGTCTTCAATAGGAGATATTCCCGAAGGAAATGCAAACCGTATTGAAAAAACTGTTTTTGATTTTCTCTACCCAATCCTGCAAACTTCTCTACCCAAGTCACCTGCTCTACACCATTACCCCGATAGCATTTACGCATCCAATCGATAAAAAGTTGGGCCAGATCATTATCGCTACTATCTGCTAATTGCAGGGCTTCGTTAAAATTGCCGTCGGCCAATCGGGCTAGGGTTTGGGCGCGATCGCCGCTGGCCAGCCCTCTTTCTTCCAGCGCATGAGCAATTTGCTCATCGGGAAGGCGATCCACTTTGATCAACTGGCATCTCGACAGAATGGTATTAAGGATGAGTTCTTGATTTTCGGCAACCAGCAAGAAAAGGGTCCGCTCTGGTGGCTCTTCGATTAGTTTGAGCAAGCGATTGCCTTCTTTTCCCAGGTATTCTGGAAGCCAGAGGATCAATATCTTATAGGAAGATTCAAAAGCCTTTAGATTGAGCTTGCGAATGATATTGACGCATTCTTCCTTATTGATATTTCCCTGTTTATTTTCGGCGCCAATGAGCTGTAGCCATTGATTGGCATTCAAATAGGGGTTTTGGCTCATAGCGGAGCGCCATTGCGCTAAAAACTGATTGCTGGTAGCTTTTGTACCGATAGTAGGAAAAGAAAAGTGAAGATCGGGATGAATGAGTTTGGAGGATTTGATGCAGGCTGGGCATTGCTTACAAGCCTCTTCCTCTCCTCTATTCTCGCAGAGTACATAACGAGCAAAAGCAATAGCCAGGGCTAGCTTACCACTTCCTTCGGGCCCTAGAAAGAGCAGGGCATGTGGCATTCGGTCTTGGGCAATCATGCTCCTAAGAACGGTTTTTGTGCTATATTGACCTATTACATTTTTAAACTGCATATTCCTCGCTTTGGGTTCGGCTAAAAAGCGCCAAAGGCACCAAATCGAGGCTTCTCAATACCTATTAAAGCAGTTATTTACCCCTGTATCCAATTGAGGACAACGTCGTCGAGGGGTGATATTCTGGAAGGATAGGATTGTACGAACTGACCCTTTTCATCGATGAGATACTTGTGAAAATTCCACGCTACCTGACTGTCTTCACGACCATTGAGGTCTTTTTGGGTCAACCACTGATAAATGGGGTGTTGTTGGTTTCCAGTAACGCTTATTTTGGCGGCCATTGGAAAATTCACCCCAAAATGGGTGGTGCAAAAAGCTCTAATTTCTCCATTTGTACCGGGTTCCTGACCTCCAAAATCGTTAGAGGGAAAGCCGATAACGACTAGTTTATCCTTAAATTCCTCGTAGAGCTCTTGTAGTTGTTGATATTGTGGCGTATAGCCGCATTCAGATGCGACGTTTACGATTAACAGTTTTTTGCCTTCAAAATCAGCAAAATCGATCTCTTCTCCTCCTATCCCTTCTGCCTTAAATTGGTATATAGAAGCCATGTTTGACTTTTGCTCAAAATTACACATTTTATTTGATAGTTGCTAAAAGTCCAGTCAAACCATTAGAGCGATCTATTTGTTAGTAGGTTGATCTTTTAAATCGCGCTTTCAAAGCGTGTTATTATCTACAAAATCACTCTGGCTTAAGTCCCGAGAATTAAATCACAAATAGCCTATGAGAATCGCCGTATTCCGTAAAGCACATTTTAACGCTGCTCACCGTCTTTACCGCCCAGATTGGTCAGCGGAGAAAAATAATGAGGTGTTTGGTCTGTGTAATAATCCTAATTATCATGGCCATAATTACGAGTTGGAAGTAAAGGTGAGTGGAGAGGTCGACCCTGTAACGGGCTATCTGATTGATCTCAAAATACTCAAAGACCTCATCCGCGATCAGATAGAAAAGCGTTTTGACCATAAAAATCTCAATCTGGATACCGAGGAATTTAAAACCATGAATCCCACAGCAGAGAAT